>JBGUMP010000001.1:0-2729 GCA_045116875.1 Elusimicrobiaceae bacterium
CGCGGTCAAAAGGAGTGATGAATGTTTCATTTAAGGTGTCAATAATAGTATGAGTCATTTCATCTCCATAATGTTCAAATTCATGCATTTCGCGCACATTTTCGGGGGATAATTGTGCCTCATTGATACATTTGCGGTAAAACTCAGCCGCGCGGACCAAGTTTTCTGCTTGACGGTCAAATAAATCGAAGAATTTGTCCTCTTTAGGTAATAACATGATGTGTTTCTCCTTGATAATTTTTTATCTTGTAAAAAAGCCCGTTTGCATATTACAAACGGGCGACGTAAATCAATTTTTTAATTCTTGTTTTAAAGCTTCCGGTAAATTAACGGCAGCTTTTAACAGAGAGGGGCATTTTTTGACGTCCTCTATAAATGCCGCATCTCGCAATTTATTGCGATAGTCTTTCTCCTGAAAGATGTATCTAAATTTTGTATATACATCATAGGTCCCGGCTAATAAGGCAACAATATCTTGCACGCCTACAATTTCCTCATCGGTTGGAATAACAAATACTTTCACACGGGAATTGTCAGCTGAAATTCTGCATTCGGCCTTATTTGTATTAGCCGCATCGTTTCTCTCTTCGTCGAGAATGATGCCAAAATTTTCCAATCCTTTAAGTACCCGGGCACGTACATCCGGTGCGCGTTCACCAATACCGGCCGTAAATACAATACTGTCCAAGCGTCCCAGTTCCAGCATATAGGCACCGATATATTTTCGAATACGATGAGCTTGTACTTCAACGGCTAATTTGCACAATTCGTCACCTTCATTAATTCCTTTGCGTACATCGCGTTGGTCGGAATATCGGTCTCCCGTGAGGGCATACATACCACTTTTTTTGTTTAGAATTGTGTACATTTCTTCGGGGGACATGTTTAATTTGTGCATCATGTAAAAGCAGGCAGACGGATCGATGTCTCCCGAGCGTGACCCCATTACCAAACCTTCTAAAGGGGTTAGTCCCATACTAGTGTCGATGCACTGTCCGTTTTTTACGGCAGTTACACTGGCCCCGGCCCCAATGTGGCAGACAATTGTATTAATTTCATCTACCTCTTTGTCCATTAATACAGCGGCCCGGCGGGAAGTGTACAAAATTGAAGAACCATGGAAACCATAACGACGGATGTGATAATCCGTATACCATTTGCGAGGCAAGGCATACATGTAGGAAGATGCCGGCATTGTTTGGTGAAAAGCGGTGTCCATCACACATACGTGGGTAACATTGGGAAGCAATGCTCTGGCAGCTTCAATTCCCATAATATGTGCCGGGTTGTGAAGAGGGGCTAAATCTGCAATATTGCGCAATTCAGCAACTACACTGTCATCTACAATAACGGATTTTGCAAATTTCCCGCCATGTACGATGCGGTGCCCTACGGCACTAATTACATTAATATTTTCGATAACACCATACTCTTTGTGGGTGAGGGTTTCTATCACTAAATTAATGGCATCTTTGTGGTTGGCTAACGGCTTTCGAATTTCTACCGATAACTTGCCCGGGCGGTCATGCGTAATTTGAGAACCTTCAATCCCAATACGTTCTACCGTGCCTGCGCAGAGGCTTTTTTTCTGGTCCCAGTCGTAAACGCTGTATTTAACAGAAGAACTACCACAATTCAAAAAGAGAATAATCATACGTGATTCCTTAAATATAGTTTAATTACTTCTATTTTATCAAATTTGAAGGGATAATGCCGTTTTGAGGCGGTTAATTTGATCCTGTAGTGTTTGTATTTGTGGATTGTTTCGGTGTCGCGCTAAGAACTCTTCCTCTCTTACACCATCGGGACCGGCCTTGTAGACATCAACCCAATTTTGAGCTTCGACCACATCATTTCTAAACAGGGCCATATTGATCAGCAAAATATATGTGTTAACATTTACTGGGTCCAATTTGAGTGCATCTAGAAAAGATTTTTTTGCCATGGCAAAGTTTTCCATAGCCAATTGCCGGTAAAGTAACGATTGCGCGGGGGTTTCCTGCGCTTGGTTCAGCTGACGCACGGCTAAGGCATAATGTAGCTGGCCTATTTCTTGCGCTAATAATGAATGGTTTGGATTATGCTTTTTTACAAAATTAAAATCCGCCATAGCACGTTCAAAATCTGTGCGGGGAAGGGTGCTGTCTCCCAGAGAAATATTAAAGCGTTTGGACAAATCCAACGTCGTGGCAAAAAGATTGCCGCGAAATTGATGATATTCATCTAAGAACGGGTTACGTTTAATGGCATCTGTAAAAGCCGGTAAAGCGGCGTGAGGCTGGTGTAAATTGACTAATGCAACCCCTAAGCTATAATAGTGATTGGCTGTAAACACATTAAAAGAATGCCAGCATAAGGGGAGAGATAACAAAAGTAATCCGCATACAAAGATTCGTCGGGTTTGCACAACCACGCGTATATAAACGTATCCAGCTGCTACAATACACCCGACAAAAGCAAGTAAGGCCAGGGCAAATAATATTTTTTCTCCCAAGCTTACCAAAGCTAATGCCCGTAAGATGTGGGCAAATTCAATACTTATATACACTAGAAGAGATCCTATAGCCAAAATTGTAAATATGCGTATAGCCAGTAGGATTCTTGGGTAATTATTGGAGGACATGGTGGCGGCTTTCGGTTGTGACGGTTGAATGGCGAAAGACAAAATAACCCCTATAAATACGGCAAGTAGCAAACCACTGGATACAAAATGAATACTAATATCTACA
>JBGUMP010000002.1:0-37174 GCA_045116875.1 Elusimicrobiaceae bacterium
CATCCCAATATACGATAAAGATTGCGCCCCTGCTACGCTGGTAGCCAATAATACTGCTAAAAAGGCATATGCTACTAATACGAAGCGTTTCATAATCGCGTCCTCCTTTTATAGATATACTTTTAATCTAATGCAACGACCTCATTTTGCCCAGGGTCCTGTGGCCTATAGTGCACAAAAAAAGGACCTACCTAACAGTAGGTCTTTTGACCCTGTTTTTAAAAACATATTTTTTTTAAAATATAGGTATGAAACGAATGATGATAGTAGCCGTGTTGTTATGTACAACCACGCCTCTCTTGCAAGCGCAGGGATTTGTTAAACTCCCCGGTAAAGCCGGCAAACAAGCTAAACGGGCCTACCACGAACAAGTACGTGCAAACTCCGCCGTTACCCATGGCCGTCTATCGCACTATGGAGGAGCACACGGTGCATTAAACGGAGTTGACTACTCTTTAGCCCGCCGGTCTTTTTCCTCCGCTAGCACCCCGGCACAAGTAACCGCCACACGCGCCCAGCGTTCATTGGCAACCCAAGCGCTGCGTAACATAAAGGCATGGAATTTACACAGCCAACGCCGAAAGTTGGATCAAGCCGCCCTGCAAGCTGAAATTGAACGTAAATCACTTGAGCAGGCAAAAGCCGCACTGCCTAAACTCCAACACGACCAAGCCTTTGTAGTAGCCAATTTAAACAATTTTATTCCTGCACCTCAACAACCCAGACCGTTAAATCCTTTTGTAAATGAACCGGGTACGATTGCCTTTCGCGGCTTAGCATTAAGTAGCGACGGCAACTCCATTCGCAACATTCTGGTCAACGGGTTGCGGCTGCAAGATGTAGGGAATGAAAACAGCACGTTACGCATTGCTTACGCCAGCCCGGGTGGTTATTACGCCATTCGCTTTTTGGTGGAAAATCCTGTTAACAACTTAACCTACGGGTTTAACTCCGCCGTACGTTGGGGAAGCCGCCGCCTAACCACTGATTTACCCATATTAACCGTGGCAAAAGTGCGCGGGGAATTTGACGGAGATTCTATGGAAACGGTGGTGACTGACATCCCCGCCAGCGACATTGAAGAAATGGTTGTACGCCTCAACATCCGGGGTAATTTGACCTGGTGCAAAATTGAGCTCAACACAGATGGAACCTTTACAATCACCCCGTACGAGCGCACAACCCCGTAGCCCGTTTTACGCCAACCGGCCTGGAAATAGCATACACCAAACCGACGAAGAATTGTTATAATAAAAGTATGATTAGTCCCTTGTTTGAGTTTGATAAACAACAAGCTATTGCCCGCGAATCCAACTTTTTAATTGGTATTGATGAAGCAGGCCGCGGCCCGTTGGCCGGCCCGGTGGTGGCGTGCGCTTGTTTTATTCCCCCTTCTGTAGTTCAGCATTTTGCAGACGTAAACGACAGCAAGAAATTAACCGAAGCCAAACGCAACGACTTGTTTAAGCGGCTCACCGCCGGCAATGGCGTTGTCTATGGCGTGGGGTTTGCAACCGCTGCGGAAATTGACCAGCTCAATATTTTGCAAGCTACTTTCTTGGCCATGCGCCGCGCTTCCCAGCGGTTTTTAAAAATGCCCGACTGCTGCGCTCTAATTGACGGACCCTATGCCGTGCAAGAGCTTACGCTCAAGCAACATCCCATTGTGGATGGAGATGCTAAGTCCTTAATCATTGCGGCTGCCAGCGTAATTGCTAAAGTAACCCGGGACCACTACATGGAAGTTATCGATAAATTGTATCCCGGTTACGGCTTTGCAGGGCATAAAGGATACGGCACCGCCAAACATTTGGCAGCCTTGCAAAAATTGGGGCCTTGCCCGGAACACCGCCGCACCTTTGGCCCGGTGCGCAAATTATTTACCACCACCAACACATTACCATGAACACAACTTCTGCCGGAGCCCACGCCGAAGAACAAGCGGCCCAATATCTATCCCATAAGGGGTACCGAATAGTGGCACGTAATTTCCGCGCCAGCGGGGGAGAAATTGATATCATTGCTCTTGCAAAAAGCACCTTGGTATTTGTTGAAGTAAAAAAGCGTGCTTCCCAAGCGTTTGGGGGCCCTGTAGCGGCTGTAACACCACTCAAACAAAAACGAATTGCGCAAACGGCCGCGCAATTTATTAAAATAAATACAGAGACTCATTATCAATCCGTTCGATTTGATGTAATTTGTATATCACCTGCGGGACTAGATCACATTGAAAATGCGTTCTTTCCTGCACGTATGACAATATAATAAGGAGGCGTTGTATGGCGCAACTAGAACAAGTCAAAAAGGCAGTCGCTTTTTTACGTAAAAAAACAAAAAACTTCAAACCTGAAATTGCTTTAATTACTGGCTCAGGTTTAGCCGAATCTGTTCCCCCTCTTTCTAATAAAATAACCATCCCTTATACTTCTATCCCCGGTTTTTTAAAAAGCACAGTTCCCGGCCACACCGGCAACCTTATTTTTGGAACTTACAAAAAGCGCAACATTGTGGTGATGCAGGGCCGCTTTCACTATTACGAAGGGCACCCCATGAAAGATTTGGCTATTTCTATCCGCACACTTAAAATGTTAGGGGTTGAAAAACTCTTAGTATCTGCGGCGGTCGGCTCGATGGATATGCGCTTAAAACCCGGTTCTTTGTGTATTTTGAAAGACCACATCAACTTTATGTGTAACAACCCGCTTATTGGCAACAATCACGAACCGGAATTTGGCCCCATGTTTTTCGACCTAACCCAGGCCTATGACCCGGCTATGCGCAAAGTGGCCATGGCAGCCTCTAAAAAGGTAAAAATTAATGCCCGCGAAGGGGTTTACTTTGCAGTAACCGGTCCCAACTTTGAAACGCCTAGCGAGATCCAGATGTTTAAGAAACTAGGGGCCACCGTGGTGGGTATGTCGGTCGTGCCGGAAGTATTAGCGGCCCGCCAATGCGGCCTATCCGTATTGGGAATGGCGTGGGTCACAAACATGGGTTGCGGCATTGCCAAAACGCCTCTTTCTCACGAAGAAACTATCCGCGAGACGAAAAAAATTGTCGGCAAGTTTAAGGACTTGTTGGAAATTTTGTTTGTAAAACTATAATACATACGCGCGCAGGGAAACCTGCGCGCATTTTCTATGGCAGCCAGTATTAAAAAACTAGGACAGGAGACCTTAATTTACGGCACGTCAACCGTGTTGGCGCGTTTGCTGAATTTTTGTCTAGTTCCGTTTTACACATATTATTTATTACCGGGCGATTACGGCATCATTGCTACCACATTTGCGGTAATTGCGTTACTTAACGTCATTTTCCTGTTTGGCATGGATCAGAGCTACCTGCGCTTTGCCAGTGATCCCAAACGGAAAACTGACGTTTTCCAACATTGTTTTTATGGTGTATTAATTAATGGAATCGTCCTGTCGGTTTTATTGTGGATTTTTGCCAAGCCGTTTGCGGCACTGATCGGGATTGGTACTTCGTATGCACATTTAATTCACTTGGCCATGTGGGTACTGCTACTGGACGTACTTAACATGATTCCTTTTACTAAATTGCGTTTGGAGCGCCGGCCCTGGTATTTTGCCGGAGTGCGCACGGCATCTATCATTGTAAATGTACTGGGAAATATTTTCTTCATTGCGCTGTTGCATAAAGGGCTCGCCTCTATTTTATGGGCCAATATTTTTGCGTCACTAACTTCTCTGCTTTTACTTTCTCCTGTTGTATGGAAAGAACTTTTGGCCCATAAACCCAATTTTGACAAACCCTTATTTCATAGCATGTTGCGCTTTGCGTGGCCGTTTGTTCCGTCGGGTTTGGCAAGTTTACTGATTAGCGTAATTGACAAACCGATTTTAGTACATTTAGTAGGGTTGGATCAGGTAGGCATCTATCAGGCAAATTTTAAAATTGGCGTGTTTATGATGTTGTTAGTGTCTATGTTTGACCAGGCCTGGCGGCCGTTTTTCCTGGCACATGCTAAAGAGCCGGGCGCCAAACAAACCTTTGCCCAGGTACTCACGTGTTTTGCCGCCCTGGGAACGTGGTTTTTATTGGGGCTTTCCTTTTTGATGCCTGTAATTATTCAAAGCAATTTACTAGGTAATTTTCACCTAATCAGCCAAAACTATTGGAGCGGGTTACACGTCATCCCTTGTATTTTAACAGGCTATTTTTTCTACGGACTCTATATCAATTTTATGGTGGGCCCGGTGATGACCAAAAAGACACGCATTTTGCTATGGATTACGCTATTGGGGGCTGCCACTAGCATCACCACCAACTTAACACTCGTGCCCCACATCGGGATTCTAGGGGCCGGCTGGGCGGTCACGTTAAGCTATGGAGCCATGGCGTTGGCCCTTTTTTGCTTTACCCAAAAGCATTATACACTGCCGTATGAATATAAGAAATTGGCCGCCATTGCATTTGTGTGTATTGCCACGGCCTTGCTGTCGTACGTTGGGGGAAAATACGCTCCAATGTGGTCCCTGCTTTTCAAAGTCTGCTTATTAACGGTTTATCCGTTTATCATGCTACTTGTAGTAAAAAAACCGAAATGGCTCAAGGGCAACACCGCTACCGCAAACTAATCAACTCCAACTCCAGTACGATTTTTCCGTCCTTATACACCAACGTATGAGGAACTTGAATTTGTCCGTCTGCCGAAATAGGCATATAATCGGCGTATAACAAATCCGCCGCATTAAGTGCGGTAATCGTCCAAGCGCTTGCCGGGTAAAGTGCCCCGGCTTCATAGGTGTAGGTTTGTTTAGCACGCGGCCCCTTGTAGGTGAGCGTTGTTTGCCCCATTTTATTTTGACTGGCTCCGGCGTAATCGGTAGGAGAGGTAAACAGCAAGTCCAGCAGCTGCGTAATGCGTCCGCGGATAAGCGCTGTATCTACATCCTTAAATAAATACCGATATGCAATGCCCTCCGGGCTGACCACTGCATGCAATACGCGGTAAATTCCCCCCGTTAGCAAAACAACCTCCACATCTTGCTCACCGATTTTTTTTACAGTTACCACTCCGTCCATCATCATGCCATCCATGGTACCCGTCACTTTAAAACCGGCCTGTGTTTTGCCTTCTTGAAAGAAAGATACTTTTTGCAATTTATGCACTTCGGCAGATTTTTGTTTTAATCCGGGGGTGGCGCAAGCAGTCAGCAACAGCCCTATAGAAAATGTTAAAATGAGTTTACGCATAAATTCTCCTTTTTGATATTATACTGTTTATGGAGTTACGTGTCCTTTATTTTACTACCGTAGTTTGTGCAGCTGCCGTTACAGCAGGGGTCCTTCCTCTTTTGTGTCGGTTTCTTGCTCCTTTTTTGTCAGACACTCCCGGCGGATTAAAAAAACACATCCAAGCGGTACCCATGTTGGGCGGATGTGCCATATTTGCTGGCACATGGAGCAGCATAATACTCATCCGGCTCATTACCAATTTTCCTACAGGAACCCTGCATAGTTTGCGTGGTATTTTGAGTGCAGGAAGTTTAATTTTTTTACTCGGATTAATAGATGATATACGCAAACCCAAGGGATTGCCTATCGCGTTGCGGTTATTCGTACAAGCAGCAGCAGCCGCTCTGCTGATTTACTACGGTGTTTACGTGCAAATTTTTTCGTTTAATTGGCTCAATTATATCATTACTTTTTTGTGGCTCTTGACCCTGACCAATGCGTTTAATTTACTGGATATTCAAGATGGCCTTTGCGTGACTCAAGCCATTATATGCGCCGGTGGACTAGCCCTCATTGCCTTGCCTGCGGAATTGTGGTATGTCAATTTTGCTGCCCTGGCCTTAATGGCATGCGGGCTGGCATTCTGGCCTTTTAATCACTGCCAAAAGAAAGTATTTTTGGGGGATAGCGGGGCTACTTTCCTGGGCTTTATGATTGCGGCCATTTCCATGGGCACCCAATATACCCGGCACAATATGTACGGCTACACAGCGGCATTGTTTATAACAGCGGTTCCGTTATTGGATACCACGTTTGTGAGTGTGGCTCGTTTGCTTCAAGGGAAAAACCCTTTGCGCGGAAGTGATGATCATTTGGCCTTACAACTCAAAAAGCGTTGGCATTTATCCACCCCTGCTATTTTGACTATTTTTGCCGTTGCTGCATTACTGTGTAATTGGCTGGGATATGTTACTACAAAATTAACTCCCATCCATACACAAGCGCTGTGTGTATTATCCTTACTGGCGGGAGGTATGTGTTTAGTATGGTTACTACAAAAACTATCCACGTCCATACGCTAATTCTTGGCGGCGGTATGACCGGGCTTAGCACCGCTTACGCTTTAGAGCAACAGGGATGGCACGATTATGTAGTGCTAGAAAGCAAAAATCAGGCGGGCGGATTATGCGCTTCCACACAGCAAAACGGCTACCGGTTTGACTTTGGCGGACACCTGCTGCACCTCCACACAAAAACCGGCAAACATCTGGTCCAAACCCTTTTAAAAAACAATTTAAAAAAGCACAACCGGCACGCATTTATCTATACGAACGGCATGCAAGTACCGTATCCCTTTCAACAGAATCTATGGGCACTTCACGACGAATTAAAATCCTTATGTGCGGAAGAATTAAAACGAGGGCTTCCCCTTTCAAACATACCTCCCGCCCATTTTGAGGAGTGGTGCCTCCGGCAATTTGGTTACGTGTTGTATGAAATCTTTTTCCGCCCCTACAATGAAAAGTTATGGGGACGCCCTTTGCATGAGCTGTCCTACGACTGGTGCAATCCGTTTGTGCCGGCACCTTCGTCCAAAGAAATATGGCAAAGCCTCCGTACTAAACCCCGTGCCAAGCAAGGATATAACGCCACATTTTATTATCCCAAACAAGGCGGAATAGGGGCGTTAATTGATGCTTTGATACAGCAGGTACCCAATATTCGATTAGGCACCCCGGCTACACGGATAGACCTGGCTCACAAAAGAGTGTGGACACCACAGGCGGTATATTGCTTTGAACATCTCGTTAATACCATTGCGCTTCCTAACTTTGTGCAATTGCTAGACAACGAACCAACTTTAAAACAAGCCGCCGCCTTACTGCAAGCACAACCGGTTAGTGTCTATCACGTAGCCATCGCCAGGCAAGTACCCCATTTTAGCTGGATTTATTTTCCGGATCCGGCACAACCGTTTTACCGGGTAGGTTTGCAAAGCGGATTTGCGCCGGACGCGGTACCCGCTAAAGATATTTCCCTTTTTTATGTAGAAATATCGGGCAACTGTCCCCAAACCCCGGTCACAGAACAACTCATTTGGGCGGGCTTACATCAAAAGGGACTCGTCCCGCTGGAAGATATTAAACTGTTTTCAACATGGCAGCACATTCCACAGGCATACGTTATATTTAACAAGCAACGCGCACAGGCCGTGCCATTTTTACTGAGCGAGTTAGAAAAACGGCACGTCTTTTGTGCCGGCCGCTACGGAAAATGGGAGTATAGTTTTATGGAACGCTCCCTTGTAGAAGGCCAGCAATTGGCCCAAAAATTAGCAAAACTGGTATAATAGAGTGTATGAAAGTTCTCGTTTTTGGGGGCAGTTTCGACCCCGTTCATAAAGGACACGTTGCGCTATTCCGGCGCGCCATGAAGGTGGTTTCCCCGGATGTGGCGCACATTGTACCAGCATATCACTCTCCCTTTAAGGCAAAATCACCCACCCCGTTTCGCTTGCGGATGACTATGCTTAAGCAAGCATTCAAGGGGGCCGGTAAAAATATCATTTTTGATGATTATGAGCTAAAACAAGGCGGAATGACGTACACCTACCAGTTAATACAATATTTAAAAAAACGGTACAAAAACCCCGAAATTTTCCTTTTGGTAGGTACCGATTGCCTAAACGATTTACACAATTGGAAAAATCCCTCGTATATTTTTGAAAATGCGGTAGTGGTAGCGGGCAAACGCAAAGGATATGACGAGAACCCTGCCACTTTTCCGCATATTTTCTTGCCGGGGTTTTTTCCCAAGTTATCTTCCAGCCGTGTACGCGCCCACATTCTTTCCTGCGGGGACATTCCGGACACGGTTCCCTCCTCTATTGCCCCTACCATCCGCAAGAACAAACTTTACGGACTCGCCGTCCACGATTGGCTCAAAAGCCATTTAAAACCCAAACGCTATTTACATTCCAAAAATGTGGCGGAAATGGCTGCGGCATTTAGCGACATTTACGAAATCAATGTAGAATCCGCCGTGAAAGCCGGCATTTTGCATGATGCCGCTAAAGGGATGGACGGACAGGAGCTAATTAACTTTTGCAAAGAACACAACATTAAAGTCCCTTTTTTTGATGACATTTGCCGCATGGAACCGCAATTGTTGCACAGTTACGCTTCCCGTTGGTTGGCCAAAAATTTATTTGATGTGCGTGATAAAGAAATTTTGGATGCCATTGCCGAGCATACTTTGGGAAGCTTGCACATGAGTACCTTATCGAAGATGCTATTTGTGGCAGATATTTCTTCCAAAGACCGCAAATATAAGGATGCTTTTGTCATACGCACATTAGCCCTGCAAGACCTTGATAAGGCGCTACGCTATGCCGCCAACCGCAAATTACTTTTTACGATTGACTCGCAAAAGTGGCTCTGTCCGTTGGGAATTGACCTATGGAACCATCTTATCAAACAAGAAAAATAATTGGTCGTATAGTATTGGTAGTGGCGTTAGCATTACTGGCCGGAGGGTTTTACGCGCATTATACCTCTGCTTTCGTACGCAAATTAACCCAACGTTCCACCGACCCAGTACGCCTGGCCGTATTGACAAAACCTGCCATGCTTTTTACTTACACCCCGGCCACCCGCAAAGGACGCGTAACAGTTGCGGCCAAAGCCTGCAATTCCAATAGTAAGAGCACTTGTTTCGGTTCCATTCAAGATGCGTTCTTTGTTCCCAAAGAACAAAGCCAGCATGCCTTCTGGACTCAATTTGGCAATCAGTTAGACAAATGGCGTTTTACCCCCACTCTTGCGTGGAATTATGTGCGGGAATACATAAATGCACTGATTCAACGGCGCACCAACTTGCGTCCCAGTGAATTTTTGCTCTTATCGAAAGAACTAATTGAACTCACCCGAACTGATTTTGTGGTAGAGTATCCTGCCCCGACCAAGAAGAAAAAGCCCATCGCCAAAACTCAGGAAGAGAAATTACAAGAGGATACTAAGCCGGAAATTATTTTACCTAACGTAGTCAATGATGAAAGGCCTTTAGTAGTAGAGGTGCTCAACGCCTCCGGCATTAAGGGGCTTGCCTTACGTGTAACCCAATACTTGCGTGAACAAAACGCAAAAGGGCTTTTACGCATCGACGTAATACAGTACGACAACTACCCCTCTGTACAAGATGAATCCTTTATTGTGGACTACAGCGGCAAACAAGTACAGGTATCTCAAGCCAGCCAAGCCCTGGGCATTCGTGGGGAAATTCGTTCCGAAAAATCAACCACCGCTATTTGCGACACCCGGATTGTATTAGGCAAAGACTTTAAAATGCCTCTTTAGCTTATCGTCCAAAAATGCTAGTATGATATAGTATAGAAATGAGGAAAAATATGAATACAAAACAATTAGTTTGTTTAGCCGCACGCATTGCCGATGAAAAAAAAGCCGAAAATATAAAAGTAATTGATTTAAAAGGCCTTTCTTCATTATGCGATTATGTGTTAATCATGACGGCCACATCCAAGCCCCACTTGGAAGCCGTGGAAGAAGAAATCAGCAGGAAGCTCAAAGAAATCGGCTATTACAAAACCAATCGGGACGGGGCCGACAGCCTACAATGGCGCGTAAGTGATTACGGCAGCTTTTTAGCGCACATTATGACCCAAGAAGCGCGCGACTTCTACGCACTGGATAAAATCTTTAGCTTTGGGGAAGAAATTGACTTCACTAATCCGACCCCTAAAGCAACGGCCAAAAAGAAAACTGTAAAAAAGACAACTACCCCAAAAACTAAAAGTACCAAAACTGCCGCAAAAACTGCCAAAACAACAGTTAAAAAGGCAAAAACCGCCACAACGGCAGCTAAAAAAACCAAACGAACAACAAAGAAGAAATAACCATGCTTGAAAAATTAAAAAAAGAAATCACCTTAAAACTAGCTAATTCCGAATATTTTAAAGGGCAACCGTTGCCGGCAGTGGAGTTTTCCCCCGCTCCGGCACATGTTTCGGCAGACATTTCCCTTGTATGGGCCATGGCAGCTGCCAAACAACTACATAAAAATCCGCTTGCTATTGCGCAAGAAGCGTGTAAAGTTCTTAGCGAAGTAACTGGTATTGCTTCTGCTGCCAGTGTTCCCCCCGGTTTTATCAATATTACATTGGAAGACAAATTTATTGTTGATACTGCCGCGGACCGACGCATCAAAGATACCACGCACGAACAAAACAAACAAAAGATTTTAATTGAATTTGTGTCCGCTAACCCCACGGGGCCTTTACATGTGGCCAGTGGAAGAGGCGCCAGTTTAGGGGATAGCTTGGTAAAAATTCACCGTGCCTTAGGTTATTCCTGTGACAGCGAATATTACGTCAATGATGCCGGTAATCAAGCGGAATTATTGGCGGTTTCCTTAAAAGCCCGCAAAGAAGGCAAAGAACCGCCGGAAAACGGATATCACGGCTCTTATTTAGTGGAACTGGCCAAGCGTATTCCTGCGGATCTGCCCGAAGAAAATTACGGACGCTGGGCCATGGAAGAATTGCTGAAAACCCAGCAACAGGATATGCGTGATTTTCACGTTGATTTTACCCGTTGGTTCCGTGAATCGGATTTGCACAAAGAAGATGCCCCCCGTAAAGCCGTCGCATTTTTGACTGATAAGGGCTACACGTATGAAAAAGAAGGAGCTGTTTGGTTTGGTTCCACACAAGACCAAGAAGCCCAAGATGATAAGGACCGTGTATTAGTACGCAAAGACGGACGCCCCACTTATTTTATGGCCGACATTGCGTATCACAAAAGCAAATATGACCGTGGATACACAACACTGATCGATATTTTAGGGGCCGATCATCACGGTTATGTTCCCCGCATGAAGGCGGCTGTACATGCGTTAGGACATGACGAAAAAACATTTGTACCGATTATCCACCAGCTTGTCCACTTAACCGAGCACGGGGAACAAGTAAAAATGTCCAAACGTGCCGGGCATTTTATTACGTTGCGCGAGTTAATGGATGACGTAGGAACGGACGTATGCCGTTTCTTCTTTGCCAGCCGTACCCCCAATGCCCATATGCTTTTTGATATGGATTTAGCTAAGAAACGCACTAACGAAAACCCGGTGTTTTATGTGCAATATGTACACGCACGTATTTGCTCGATTTTTGAGGCCGCCAAACAAAAAGGGTTTACCGAGGCAACTACTGTCAAAAATCCGCTATTGCCACAGGAACGGGCTCTTTTGTTAAAACTGGTTTGGTTCAAATCTGTATTGCAAAATTGCGTAAACGATTTAAGCCCGCATCACTTAACTACTTACCTGGTAGAATTAGCTGGCTTATTCCACGCATTTTATGACAATTGTCGCGTGTTGGATGATACCAATCCCGAGCTTACGGCCTCCCGCCTGTTCATTTGTCAACGGGTTGCGGAACGCATTAAAAAAGGATTGGAATTTATTGGGGTTTCTGCACCCGAAAAAATGTAATTGTTAAGAAATAGTTATGGATATCACTTACTTATTATTTCTGCAGGACATTCGACTTGGAATTCACGATGTAGGATCGTCCTTTTTGGTTGGCTTATCAACCTTTTCGGTAACCTACCTATTCTTAATTCCTGCCTTTATTTACTGGTGTATCAACAAACGCCAAGGATTATTTGTATTATTTTCAGCATACTTATGCATTGCAATAAGTGCTGTTGTAAAATTAACGGCCTGCGTTTATCGGCCGTGGATTCGTGATCCCCGCATTCTTCCGGTAGGCAATTCTTTAACAAGAGCTACCGGGTACGCCTTCCCTAGCGGGCACACCACAACCGCTACTCCTATTTACGGAGGAATGGCTTACAGTTTTTGGCGCTCTAAAAAAGCCCGCTGGTTTAGCATATTGTGTATTATCACTCTATTGTTAACAGCATTCTCCCGCAACTATTTAGGGGTACACACTCCGCAAGATGTGATTGTAGGGCTTGCATTAGGATGTGGCTGTTTAGGGTTAGTGTACTGCTTATTTAAAGATCTTGAAAAACACCCCCAACATGAAAACTATTATTTGGCGGCTGGCATTATTGTTGGGATATTATCCCTGATATTTGTTATTCACAAATCTTACCCCTTGGATTATGTGGACGGAAAGTTATTAGTAGATCCGAATAAAATGATGAATGATGCCTACAAAGACATTTGTTACTTAATTGCTTTTTGTACTGCCCGTTATGTAGAAAAGCGTTGGATTAACTTCACACATACAGGGTGGAATTTAAAGGGAATTATAACGGGAGTCCTGGGTTTAATCCCCGCCATTTTGATTACTGCACAAGGTGGAAAATTGTGCATTGAGTTATTGGGAGCCCACTGGGGAAGGTCTCTCTATGCGTTTATCATTGTTTTCTATATTATGGTAATCTATCCACTGGTAATTAAATGCATTTTTCAAAGAAATAAAAATTGACTATGGATATTTCCTACCTATTATTTCTGCAAAATATCCGTCACAGCATAAACGATATTGGGACACCCTTTTTTCAATGGGTGTCCTTGTTTTCGATTTCATACTTATTTCTCATTCCAATTTTTATTTACTGGTGCATTAGCAAACGAGATGGATTGTATATCTGGGCCTCTTTTTGCGTGGCAGATGCCGTAAATGCCGTATTAAAACTCACCTGCTGTACATATCGTCCCTGGATACGCAACCCGCACATCATTCCGGCAGGCAATGCAATGGCTACGGCCGGCGGATATTCTTTCCCTAGTGAACACGCCGTTTGTGCATCCACTCTTTATGGCGCAATTGCCGTTACCTCCACACATTACAAAGCTACAAAATGGGTAAGTTATCTTTGTGGACTACTCATCTTGCTGACGGGATTTTCCCGCAATTATTTAGGCGTACACACGCCGCAGGATGTTCTTGTAGGCGTGGCGCTGGGGTTACTGACTCTATGGGGCATGCATAGATTGTTTGCACACTTGAAAAAGCATCCCTCACAAGAAAACGACTGGCTACTAGGAGGGTTTATCCTAGGCATACTAATGCTTATATTTATAAATTTAAAGTCCTATCCATTAGATTATATAAACGGAAAGTTATTAGTAGATCCGCAACACATGCTCAAAGACGCTTACCGGGCCATTGGTTTTTTACTGGCCTTCTGTCCAGCCCGTTATATAGACAAAAGATGGCTTCATTTCCGCGAAACAGGCCTTACCTGGCAAGGATGTCTGCTGGGGCTGTTGGGCTTGCTGCCTTTGATGTGGATGTTAAGACACTTAACGGCTCACTGTGTCGCATTAAGTGGCCCGCTTTGGGGCCGTATGCTTTTTGCGGTTGCATTAATAAGTTACGTGATGATTCTGTTTCCGTTTGTCATCAAAGTTTGTCATCCAGTTGTAAGGCGTTCCTAATTTTTCCCTCACAATCTTCCAAATAAGCAATTCCGGGTGATATTATTTATAATATACGTATGGTATTACCAGAGCACTAAGGGGGACTAAGATGAAACACATCATTGCTTTTTTAACCATTCTGTTCGTGGCTTTTGCCGCACACGCACAAACTTTAACCCAAGCGGAAAAATCCTTTGACGAGGGCGATTTTGCCACCGCCCAAAAACAATACCAGGAACTCCTTTCCACAGCAAAAGGTGACGAACTTTATCAAGTACAGCTACGCCTTGCCAACTGTCAATACAGCCAAGGAAAGTATTTAGAAGCCGTGAAAACCCTGTTGTCCTACCCACTCCCCACTTCGGTGCTATGGAAAGCTCGCTTTTTACTCTATCGCACCCAAATGGCCATGCAAGCTTCGGGAATGTACGCTGCAATTCTGGAAGAACGTGCTATTGAAAACAACCAAGACCCCCAGTTTTGGACAAAAGATCAGTGGAACGCACACATTCAAAACGATTTTGAACAATTATGGAGTTTGCGCCAGGAACTTATCAACGCCCCCATTGCACAGGAAACTCTAATCATTCAAACCAAAGACACAGACACAAAGCGCATTCCCACGTTGTTTGATTTTGCCACCCGACAATGGTTGGAATGGTTAACCTACCCGCACGTCAAGTTACCCTCTCCTACCCCACGCTCGTATTTAGCCGGAACAGCCACCCCCGTAAAAGAATTTCAAGCCGTATCTGCCAAAGTTGCCGACATTTTGCAAACCGCTTATACATTGCAAGGGAAAGACCGCCAAGATGCCCGCCTGTTTTGGCAAACCGATTTTATCCTCCTTCCTTTCAATCAGCAAAACTGGTTTGAAATTTCCAACAAACAAAAAGCCCTTAAAACAGCCACAGAACAACTTAATACAATTATCGGCTCCCCAACGCCCGCTACTACCTGGCAAAAAATCAAAAGTCGTTTTACTTCCACGCAAGCCCCATACGGCCAATCTTACGCGGCCTACCGGGCCGCCCAGTTGCTATGGGAAAATGACGAACGCGCCCAAGCTTTGGACATTTGCCGCCGTGCCACATCCTCTTTGGCAACCTCCTATTACACCGAGCAATGCAAACAATTACAAAACCGCATCACCGAACCGGAAATTTCTTTTAGCGAACTACCGCATGCACTCAATCCTATGCAGCCCAAAGTAAATTTGTACGTGCGAAATATCCCCCAAGTATATATACGCATCTACCCTGTTACTCAAGAAGAATTAAAACAATTACATCAAGATTCTTCTCGCTCCTATCGCACAGAATGGCGCAATTTGGTAGATAATATTTCAGAGGAAAAGATTCAACGTCTGTTATCGTTTGACACTCAGAAATACCAGCTTGCCCACAAGCAAATAACTTATAAAAAACCGTATTTCCCCGAAACGCCCGCCATCACCTTACCCGCACTAACTAAAGGATTTTATATAGTGCTGGCCAGCGAGAATGAAAAATTTGACTACTCCCTAGGCAAAATTGTGGGTACTGTCATCAACATTACGGATGTTGCTTTATTTGTAACAACCGGCATCAACGATAATGCGGAAAAATATGTACGGACGTTAACATCCTCCGGCAATACCTTTACCCCCGAATTATTCCGCATCTACACGTTGGATTTAAAAACAGGCCAACCCTTACCTAACACCTCACTAAAAATTGCAAAAGACAGGGAAAATTCCCATCAACAAGCAAAAACAAACCAAGAGGGAACCTATGCAATATCCTTCCCGATACAGGTAGCCAATAATTATGCTAAAAATTCTCATAATATAGACGTATGGGCTGAACACCCGCAAAACGGAGTTACCTTTACTCCTCACAACACCTATTTTCATTTTTCACCCAACACGCCGGTCCGTTTGTTTGCCCAAACCGACCGAGCCATTTATCGCCCGGGCCAAAAGGTTTTTATATCCGTGCAGGGTTTTCAAACCACTCCCCGAGGTATGCAAGTACTACCCAAAAATTCGGTAGATGTGACAGTCACTAGCAACCAAAATAGCAAAAAGATTTTTCAAACTTCGCTGACTCTAAACGAATTTGGCACGGCACAAACACAATTTACATTGCCGCAAGGGGATCAAATTATGCTGGGTTCTTTCTCGGTGAATGTAACCGCTCGCGCAAATACGGATAAATATTTTGCCCATCACTCTTTTTCCGTCGAAGAATATAAACGCCCGGAATATGAAATTACGTTGGAAGACCCCAAACAGCCGCTTGCGTACCATCAAACGGGTACTGTAACCGGTAAAGCGATGTACTATACGGGAACCCCTCTACAAAAGGCAACCGTAAAATATACCATTTCCCAACGGGAATATATTCCACCTTTTTATTGGTGGCTACGTTGGATAGCAACTCCTGAAGAACAAATTGCACAGGGGCAAACCATCACTAATGATAAAGGCGAATTTTCCATTTCCTGGAAGCCGGAAGCCAAACGCAAGGAAGAAACCGCTACCCAATACACACTACGCGCGGAGGTATATGACGAAACAGGCCGAGCCATTGATACCTCCCGCACGTACAAAGTAAGCACGTATCCGCGCTTATTCAAAATTGATTTTACCCAGGGCTTTTATGATGCCAACAAACAAGCCCCGTTGGCAGATATTACCCTTACTAATGCCGACGGCCAAGCCATTACCGGTAGTGTAATTGCTCGCGTCAGCCGCGTGCAAGACACACCTAAAATTGAAAAAGAGGCCCCATCACTCGAGCAATGGTATCAGGATGCCAAAGATGCCACCGTAGTATTTACAAAAACCCTTACGTTTAATACTCCCGTTGCGCAAACTTTGCAATTGCCCGCTCTGCCGGAAGGGATCTACCGTTTGACCCTAAAAGCCAAAGAGGCCCAAGACCAATCTGTTTTATTTGTAGTAGCCGCCTCGCAATGTGCTTTAAAACTGCCGGATGTAACGCTGGCACAATATAGCACGTATCAACCGGGTGAAACAGCCCGCATTTTACTGGGCAGTTCCACACTAACCGGTTCCAAATGGGTGGAAACCTACCGCAAAGGTGAGTTTCTGGCGGCCAGTTCCCGTTTGCCGGGCGGGATATCTATTTATGAGTATCTCGTAACCCAGCAAGACCGCGGCGGACTAGGTATTCGCTGGTTTGGTGCCAGCGATTACACCTTCCACAGTGGTTCCGTTTCTTGTGCGGTTCCTTTTGATAATCAAAGATTGGCCCTTCAACCCGCAATTACGCAAACAAACAAACCCGGGCAAGCAGTCTCGTGGAAGTTAACCGTAAAGGACGCAAAAAATGCGCCCATTAACGGGCAAGCCAGCGTCAGCGTATATGATAAATCTTTGGATTACTACAGCAAACTGCAGTTGCCTTTTACGTTGAGCTCACTGTTTAATCAGTACACCCATATGCCCGAATTAGTAGTAAGCTACCTATCGCAAAACGGCATCTACCTGGACAAAGTATACAAAACAAACCAGTGGACCCCCGCTCCCCAGTTGCCCCTACTTAACCTCATCATGCCGCACCATTATTATGCTAATTTTGCTGAGGCCACCAAAGCGATTGCCCCACGCATGATGAAATTAGCTGCCCGTGGTGTTGCCACCGCCGACTTTGAGATGGCAGCAACTTACGAAGAAGACACGATGGACGAGATGTCCATGAGCAACCAAGTCCTTGATATGAAAACTGTGCAAACTTCTGCCCAAAAAGAAATCAAGACGAAAGACTCCATCCGTACCGACTTTGCCGAAACTGCCTATTTCAATTCACTATTGCCGGTAAAAAATGGAACAGCGCGCCTCAATTTTACGCTTCCGCAAAGCGTTACCACCTGGAATGTATTGGGTTTTGCGCTTACCAAAGATGCCCAACTGGGTGACTTTGCCGCTACGTCCATTACCCGTAAAGACTTTATGGTCCGTTTACATTTACCACGCTTCTACCGGGAAAAAGATAACGGTATTTTGCAAGCATCTGTGATGAACTTAACAAACCGCAAGATTACCGTACCCGTTACCATTGCCATCACACAAAATAAGCAAAATAAAGCCAAGGCATTTGGAATTACCACGCTTACTAAAAATGTAACCGTAGCACCTAACGCTACCGAATACGTGCAGTGGGAAATTGACGTACCCACCGCGCCGGGACTTTACGAAGTAACCGCTTCGGCGCACAGTGCTACCGATACGGACGGCGAACAACGCACCTTACCGGTTTTCCCCAGCTTATCGCGCTTGCTAGCTTCGGCCCATACGGCATTAAAAGATGGCACAAATACGCTTGCTGTTACGGAGCTCAGTGATGTAACCGACGCAAAGCCGGAATTAGCGGCCTTGACGGTAAACCCCAGCTTGGCACTGTCGGTGCTTAACAGTCTGCCCAATCTGCTCTCTACACCATATAAGGATTTAATTTCATCCTTAAACCGCTACGTACCGCTGGCCATTGTCAATCAGTTCTACACCACGTACCCGCAACTAAAAGAGGCCGTACATAAACTACCCAAGCGTACGGGCACCACAGCAACGTGGAATGAAAAGGACCCATTGCGTTTAACCATGTTGGAACAAACTCCTTGGCTGCAAACAGCGCTCGGGCAACCCGAAAAGAACGCCAACCTTATTAGTTTGTTTGATACAACTACCGTATCCAAACGTTTGGAGCAGGAGCGTGCCAACATCCTTAAATTTCAAAATGCCAACGGTTCTTTTAGTTGGTTTGTTGGCGGGAAGGATGACCCCTACTTAACACTACATGTGTTGGATGCTTTCTCGCAGGCGGTTGGCTTTGGTGTGAACGTGCCCGAAAAACAAGCCCAAAAAGCGATTTCCTATATCATTCCTAAAATTGAGGGACAATTAAAGGAAGATAAAACGGGCTCCGTGGGTACAGTATCGTACGCACTTTATGCTGCCTACACACTCTCGGCCTTCCCGGCGAATTGGACTCAAATGGCCTCGGCTAAACCCTATATCAAAAAATGGGTAGATTATGCTGATAAGCAAACCCGCTTTATGACGCCACTGGGGCAAATCTATGCCGCCGCTGTTTACCACCGTTTAGGGGATGATATTAAAGCAACCCAATACCTAAACAAAGTATTAGCTCGTATGCAAAATAACCCGCTTACCGGGGCTTACTTTGCCCCCGAACCGCAAAGCTGGGTATGGTATCAAGATACTATCACTACCCAAACGGTTACGTTAAAAACATTGCTCGAAATGCGTCCCCAATCGGATAAGATTGACCCCATGGTGCAGTGGCTCTTATTCAACCGTCAAGTAACTAGCTGGCAGAACCCCAACGCCGCAGCAAAAGCAGTTTTTGCCTTATTGGACGTTATGCACAGCAAAGGGGCGTTATCTTCTCCTACGTCTTACCAAATCAGTTGGGCCGGCACACAGGCCAAACGCTCGTTTGAACCGTTTGATTGGACGGAAGATTTGCAATGGACCAAACAGGGCGCTCAACTCACCCCGGCCACGTATCAGGCGCAAGTTATCAAGCAAGGCCAAATGACCGACTTTGCTTCACTTAACGTAATTTACACGTCGGCAGAAGCAAAAGCATCACCCAAAGGGGTGCTCAATGTGACACGTGAATATTTTGTACGCTTTACGCAAGATGGTGTGCAAAAATTGCGCCCGGTCAAAGAAGGCGATGCTTTCAAAGTAGGTGATGAAGTTGAAGTGCACCTGACGCTTACGGCGGACAGTGCCTTTGAATACGTCCAGCTGACGGACCCCAAACCCGCCGGATTTGAGAACAAAGAATTACTTAGCGGCTGGACCTGGAAACCAGTTTCCATGTATCAGGAAGTGCGTGATGCAGATACCAATTTCTTCATCGACCGCTTACCGGCCGGCCAAGTAAAACTGCACTACGTATTACGCCCTACGGTACCTGGCAAATTCCACGCCAAACCGGCGCAAATTCAAAGCATGTACGCGCCCGAATATGGTGCACATAGTGCCGCAGAAACGGTACAAGTAAATAAATAATCAGCTGGTAATTAAAAACCCCGCTTACAGCGGGGTTTTTTTAAAACTTAATGGTGTTTTTAAATTGCTTTTCCATTTCGCGCGAGAGGTCCTTTTTCTTTAAAGATTCGCGCTTGTCGTAGGTGTGTTTGCCTTTGGCAAGTGCCAGTTTTAATTTGGCCCACCCATTTTTAAAATACACTTCTAGCGGCACGAGTGCATATCCCTTAATCTCGGCTTTGGATTCCAACTTACGGAGTTCTTTTTTAGTTAAGAGTAGCCGCCGCGGACGGGTAGGATCCAGCTCTGCCAAAGAATTAAACTTATACGGTTTTATGTGCATTTGATATACACGCGCTTGTCCGTTTTCCACACGCACAAAACTCCCCTCCAAGCTCAGTTCTTTTTGGCGGATGGATTTTACCTCAGCACCCAAAAGCTCTAATCCGGCTTGGTATGTGTCTTCAATAAAATAGTCGTGGTATGCTTTGCGGTTGGTGCAAACTACCAGTACACTTTCTTTCTTCGGCATAGGTATATTATAGCAAAATGCCGGGGTGCCTCTAAAAGTGGTAAAATAGTATATATGATTATCAATGATGAAAAATTACACAAAGCCCTTGAAAAAGGACAATCTTACACGGACGCTGACGTTGCCCGCATTTTAACGAAAGCCAAAGAACTAAAAGGCATTTCGCTAGACGAAGCCGCTGTGCTTTTGTCTATTACCGATTCCAAACTCTTAAACCAGTTATTTGAAACCGCTAAATATATTAAAGAAGCCATTTACGGCAACCGCATTGTACTTTTTGCGCCGTTATACATTTCTAACATTTGCACGAATGAATGTATCTATTGTGCGTTTCGCAAATCCAACACGCACTTAAAACGTCACGCCAGCACCCGGGATGAAATTCACCAAGAAGTGACCGAACTGTTAAAGCAAGGCCACAAGCGTATTTTGATGGTAGCCGGCGAGGCCTACCCCGGCGGTACGCTCCAATACGTGTATGACAGCATTAAAGCCATTTACGAAACCAACTGGAACGGCCAAACCATCCGCCGTGTAAACGTCAACATTGCGCCGCTTACGCTGGAAGAATTTGCCGAACTTAAAAAATGCGGCATTGGTACCTTCCAAGTGTTCCAAGAAACCTATCACAAAGAAACGTACGAAAAACTGCACTTGGCCGGAACCAAGAAGGATTACCAGTTCCGCCTGGACGTCATGGACCGCGCGTTGCAGGCCGGAATGAACGACGTAGGCATTGGGCCGCTACTCGGGTTATATGACCACAAATTTGAAATTTTGGCCACGCTGGAGCACTCCTGGCACTTAGACAAAACCTACGGTGTGGGGCCGCATACCATTTCCATTCCGCGCATTGAACCGGCGGACGGTAGCGACTTTAGCCAACACCCTAACGACGTGCTAACGGACGACGAATTTAAGCAGTGCGTGGCTGTTTTGCGTTTGGCTGTACCCTATACAGGCATTATCTTAAGCACGCGTGAACGCCCGGAACTACGCAACCAATGTTTGGAACTGGGCGTATCGCAAATTTCTGCCGCCAGCCGCGTAAACCCCGGCGGATACTCGTATGACAAAGAGAACGGAAGTCAGTTTACCTTGACGGATGGCCGCACACTAGCTGAAGTGATTGATGCCGTGGTAGATGCTAAACACATGCCTTCTTTCTGCACGGGATGCTACCGCTTGGGCCGCGTAGGTAAAGATTTTATGGATATGGCTAAGCCGGGGCTTATTAAAACGCACTGCTTGCCTAACGCCATGTTCACCTTTGCCGAATATTTAGAGGACTTTGCCCCCGCCCCCCTCAAGGCCAAGGGCTACGCGCTGATTGAGTCCACCGCCAAAGAGGCCTTTGCGCCGGGAACGCCAATTAAAAAAATGATTGACGAAAACCTGGCTAAAATTAAAGCCGGCAAACGGGATCTGTATTTTTAATATATATAGTATCCGTCATTCCCAAAGTTCGTAATTGGGAATCTCCTCCACTTACGATGCCTTACAATTGTGGAGATCCCCGATAAAAACCTTCGGGGATGACGCTGAAAAAATACTCGGAGATGACAATTAAATTAAACGTCATTCCCAAAGGTCATAATTGGGAATCTCCTCCACTATCTATCCACAAATCTCATCATACAGATCCCGCCAAGATGGATTGAATTTGTCGATTAAATGATTCTTCCAAGCACGATTCCATTTTTTTAATTGCTTTTCTCTATCTATAGCTTGGGTAATATCGAAAAATTGCTCGTAGTATACTAATTTTGATAAATTGTATTCTGCTGAAAACCCTTTCTGCATTTTGTGTTTATGTTCATACACACGACGCTTCAAATCGTTTGTCACTCCAATGTAAAGCACCGTATTGTATAGATTCGTAATAATATAAATATAGGACATATGTTTATTGTACTAAATAAGGTGGAGATCCCCGATAGAAACCTTCGGGGATGACACTCTTATTAGGCAGGCAAAAATGAAACCCCCCGCCGTAGCGGGGGGTGTATTCATTCTAATAACGTTGAATAATTAGAATTTAATCAACATGCCAATTTGACCTTTGAAGTTATCGGGGGTTTCCATCAGATCTTTGCTGTAGTTGGCAGTGTATTTTTCATTTTTGGTGTATTTAGCATAACCAAAACCAGCAAATAACTGCACATATTCGTTGTGGTTGTATTTGGCGGTTAAGTCAGCTTCATACGTGGTGGCATGACCGGTGCGGGCTTGGAAGGTATAACCATCCAAGGAGAACACCCATTTTTCAAACGGTTTGAAATCCAAACCGACGTTGAACATGCGTACACCATTTTCATCAGTATAGTTCCAAATGCCATCGCCTCCTTCGAGGTGACCCAGTAACAAACCGGGAGTATAGTTACCCAAAGCAAAGAAGTTTTGCTTGGCATATAAGAAGGTACCGCGAGCGGTTACCGCTTTGATATCAGCAGCGATGTCCGCTTTTACCATGTAGCCGGTATCTTTGTGTTCTTTGATCAAGCGATGACCGCCAAAGTTGCGGGCATATTCGGCGCTGGCGCGAACAGCTTCTACGTTCATGTTGACCTTAGCACCGTAGAAACCAGAATGTTGATCTTCATCCGGATCCATATCGTTGCCGCGAACAGCAATATCATAGCCGTACACTTGAGCATTCAAGTTGTCGGTGATGTTCAATCTGAAATCAGCACCGTACAAGTCAGCTTTAATATCAGTGCCCAAAGGATATAAGTCATTGACAGTACCAGCAATTGCGGTGAAGGTTTTCACGTCGTCGCTGTAAACTAATTTGGCAGCATCAATAGAGTTGACATAGGTATTGATTTCGGCATTGTAGTGGTTCGGACCTAAATACATTACAACGCTATCTTCGTCACCGTAGAATTGGCGGCCGACCGTTAAGTCAAACGCGCAAAGCA
This sequence comes from Elusimicrobiaceae bacterium, assembly GCA_045116875.1. Lineage (GTDB taxonomy): Bacteria > Elusimicrobiota > Elusimicrobia > Elusimicrobiales > Elusimicrobiaceae > Avelusimicrobium. The sequence continues at coordinate 23,093 of JBGUMP010000002.1, forward strand.
AGTTATGCAACACTACGTTTGCATTTACCAATTTAACATTTTCCCAATATTCTTGAACGGTTTTACCTTCATTATCAGGATTGTCACCCCAAGTATCGGCATATTGGAACATCAAGTTGGCGGTTACGTCTTCTACGAGTTCCGCAGAAAGACCGGCTAGCACACGGGTGCTAACACCGCTGTTGTAATCTTGATATTGATTGTGATGTGCATCAGAGGCGATGGTTTGAATTTCGCCTTTTACTTCAACGTTACTAAGTACAGTTGCGCCGGCAGGCCAAGTCATAGCAATGGCTAGCAGCACGCCTAATAGTTTCTTCATGAATACTCCTCCTATATAATTTATACTCCCTACATCTCTTATTAAATCTAATTTGTTCAAGCCCTGCAAGAAATTTTTAAAATTTCGCTTGACAGATTTGTTTTTATGTAGTATCCTTTTACAATTTTTCGGCAATCTATCGGTTTTTCAGATGAAGAAAACAATTAAACTCTCAGTAACTTGCGTGGAAGATTCCAAATCAAGTTTGCAATGACTTTTGTATTAATACCAACAACAAAATAGCGCAAATTGAATAGACACAACAAACCCCCAGCAAAAGGCCGGGGGCTTTTAATTCATCTATTAGGGTTATTTTCTAAGGATGCACTAAACTAATCGTTCCGTCTGCCGCCCGGTGATAGGTATTATACCCACCTTTCCCGTTAGGAACTTTAACATCGTATGCACGTCCACGCATACCTTCCTCAACCGTGGTAAAGTGGCGCGTTTGCACAGGCACGTACGTCTCCCATGCTTTATCCCCCCACTCCACAGGAACATCCGGTATGAGCGAGGCCGCCCCATGCTTAGCAACATGCTCACGAATCACATCCGCACGCAACTTAAGCACGCTGGGAAAAGGCTTACTGGCTAACGGAATCTCTTTCCCATCGGGACGGTGCAACATCCATTTATCTTTGTTGACATCATAAAAATGGTAGGTGCTGTGGTCCAACAAGTTAGAGTACGTGGTCACAGGCGTAACGGTTGGAACAGCAACACGCCGTTGTACGGCTGCGCTGACTCGTTGAGAAAATTGGGTTACACCCAGTGGAGTACCACGGACCAGGCCCACTACGCCGCGGGCGTGTGGGGCAACGTGCATATCCAGTTTCGCAACAGGGATTTTAATCATCTGCGCGTTGGAAACTGCGGCACACGTAAACAAAACAGCTATTAAGGTTATGATGTGTTGTTTCATACCTTCATTGTAACAGATACACATAATATGTAAAGGGCTTTTTAGACCTATATATGTCCTAGGCCTTAGGCATTAAACCCCCGTGTCCTCGAGGGTCACGGGGGATAGCTATTTTCAAAAACAACTTATTTCTGCGGGTTCACCAAGGCAGGCAAATTTTTGCTGGTTGTTTTTTTAATCACTTTGCGCAAACACCACAACGCCCATATATTAGGTAGGGTCATCATGGTCATAGTTAAAATAACCAGCGCCCACATAAACCGGGTAGAAGTATTTGCTTGCGCCGTGCGCAAGATTGATTCCCCAACCGTTAAATCGGTAGAGAAGGTAGTGCCGATAACTCCCCCCACAAACACAACCAACACAAACAGTAAGCGCGCCGGTTTTATAAGCAGATTCGAGCCCTTACACAAAAACTGGAGGGCCTTTTCGGTATAATATCCCCAGCCAATAATGGTGGTGAAGGAAAATATCACGAGGGAAAAAACTAAAATGGGAGTTCCTATATAAGGTACCGTTTTAAACGCACTATTACAAAGGTTGGCTGCATACACATTGGGATTGGTGTAATCCCCGGCAAGCACAATCACTATTCCCGTTAAACTGCAGATAAAAATGGCCCAGAACACCGATGTAGCCGACACAATAGCCATCTGTGTGGCGCTGCGCGTGCGCGCGGCCGCAGCTGCCATAGAGGCACTGCCCAGCCCGGCCTCGGTAGCCAGTACAGCGCGGGTCACCCCGGCGGTAATACCCGGCAACATAGCTTGCACAATGCCTAAAATTCCTACGCCAATGGCTCCTCCGGCAGCAGCTTTGCCTGTAAAGGCACTTTTAAGTATCGTGGTAATTGCTCCGGGAACGTGCGTCAAATTCATCAGGATGACAAGTAGCGCTATCAATAAATAAAGCCCTCCCATAATGGGTACCAACCATTGCGAGTAAGAAGCAATGCGCTTCACCCCGCCTAACACCACCGCCGCCGTAGCCACAGCCACAAACAAGGCCACGTACCACGGGTTTAAATTGTATCCTTCGCGCAATGCATCCGCGATAGAGTTCGTTTGCAAAGCGCTCCCAGCGGTCAATCCCATTAGTAACGTCCCTACCGCAAACGCAAGCGCCAACCATTTCAGTTTCAAAATGTTAGCCAAATAATACATCGGTCCACCGACATATTCGCCATCTTCCAAACGTACCCGATATTTAAAAGCTACCAAACACTCACAATATTTAATGGCAAAGTTGAAAAATCCGGCCACCCACATCCAAAACAAAGCCCCGGGACCGCCCTCAGCAACGGCAGTTGTTACGCCAATGATGCTGCCGGTTCCCACGGTGGCGCCTATCATTACCGCCAGTGAGCCAAAGCCGCTTACCGTGCCCTCACTTTCCGTTTTGGCAATGGAAAGCTTGACGGCTTGCCACGTGTATTTTTGGATAAAGCGTAATTTAACCGTAAAGTAAATCCCCAAAAATAACAGCAAAAAAATCATCGGCGGGCCCCATATCAGGGTGTTAAAGCCGTTCATAATATCATACAGACTTTGCAGTGACGGGGCAGACACAAAAGCTTGAAATGCGCCCAATAATTGTTGCACGGTGTCCATCATAGTTTTACTCCTAGTAAATTGCGTATCTTAGTATTTTACTATATTAATAAGGTAGGTTACATTTCCAAATCTTCCTGTTTGCAAACAGTTGGATAGCCCTTATTGATTTGTGTAAAACGCGGGCAAGTTTTACTATGGTCATTAATAATACCACACGCTTGCAAGTAAGCATACACCGTCACCGGGCCCAAAAAAGTAAACCCGCGTTTTTTTAGCTCTCGGCTTAAACGTGTGGACAAGCCGTTAGCCGCCGGTACTTTGCCCGTGGCGTGAGCTTTGTACAAAATAGTTTTCCCGCCGCAATAATCCCATAAAAACTGATGAAACGACCCAAATTCCTGACGAATTTTTAAAAATACTTGTGCGTTATGAATGATAGCTTTTATTTTCCGCTCGGATTTAAGCATCTGCGGGGTATTTAAAATCCGTTTAATATCTCTTGCGCCGTATTGAGCCACCCGCTTGTAATCAAACCGATCAAAACACTGACGAAAAACCGCACGTTTTTGAAGTATTAATTGCCACGAAAGCCCACATTGCAGCACTTCCAGCATTAAATACTCAAACAGCGCCCGATCTTCGTGCACGGGGACGCCCCACTCTGTATCGTGGTATTTTTGATCGGCTTGTGTTTTGCACCAACTATTACAATAGGCCATATAATCCTCGTCTAAATTATATCAAATGCACCAACAGAATTTTCATATACAAGCTAAAACGCCCTTTCAAGGGCGTTTTATAATTCTCTCAACTGGAGCAAAGTGCAACAATTGACCTTATTGCAAAAACTCACTAAAAGTACGGCCCATGATAAGGGCTGGTAAGAATTTGCCGCAAGGCTCGCACAAAAATATTTTTGTCTTTGTTTTCTCTATTCTGTATTTTATGGATTACAGTAGAACGCAACTGTACTCCTATGCAAGCCCCCACCTGATCAGCGTGCATAGTTGATTTTTCCGCATCTTTACCACGGCTGATCCTACGATATACACCATAAAGACCAGCTATAACCGTGGCAGGTTCTCCCGTATAACCCGCAAGCATTGTGCCAAACAAGTGATACCAATCGCCAAACTTATTGGGACTATTTGTATATAGATCCACCAACTTTTGATTCACCAACGTCTTTTCGCGATCTTTTTCGAACGTAGCATCCGAAAGGACATTTTCAATGGTCAAAATGGTCAAGTACACATCCCCGCGATTAAGCAGGTAGCTTTGTTTAAATAATTTCTCAATTGTAATTGATTTATCCGGCTGGGTTTTTATCCAATTAATCAATGCAATTTCCTTTCCTACATATAAAAACCGCGAAGAAGACGCCGTAGCCAACGCAACCACTATCTTGGAGGTCCCCACAATGGACGGCCTCACCGAAGCCCAATGATGTATACTACCAAAAGACACTTTGTATCCTTTATTTTCTTGCGAATTAATAATTTGTTGTAATTTTTTGATCGTTAACTCTTCATCGTAAGTAAAATGTACATGGCTGTTATCCACTTTGCCCAACTTCACATTAGGCAAAATAGGATTATATGCCGCAAAGCGTGGAGCGCGGTATTGGCACTGTTCAGGCGGAACGTTTCGACGCTCAATACATTTTTGAACGCCTTTTTTAGCGGTATCCATAAATAATTGAGAAAGCACTTTGTCTCCTTGGATGTCCACCAACATAAGTTTTTTTTGCTGATAGGTGACTTGTGCAAAAACAGCGCTATTTCCTCCCCATAACAGCAAGGAAATTACCAATAAATAAATTATTTTCATCATCTTCATATAATTGCTCACAAGTACGGCTCTTTACTTTAAATATAAGAATTTTCATCTATTTTTTCCAGGGTCTTAAGGCCCATTCACAGGTGCCCTATAGACCCAGATTACTTTAGCTAGAGGATTGGTGGACTTTGCTGGCCATTAAAAGATGACTGGTACGCTACAAATGAATATTTTTTTAAACCTTGAAAAAACAGACGCACAATACTTAACGTTGTAAATACTCCAACTGATATCCCTAAACGTTCAAAACTCCCGTATTGTATACGGGAGTTTTATAGATTTAATTGCCCAAACAGACAGTTACTTCAATGTACTATATTGTTCATCCGACACGGCTTCCAACCACTCGTTGGAAGTATTTTCCCCTTCAATTTCAAATGCCAAGTGAGAAAACCAACTATCCGGTGCGGCCCCATGCCAATGTTTGGTATTGGCCGGAATATGAATTACATCACCGGGGTTTATTTCCACGGGGTCCTTTCCCCACGCTTGATAATAGCCGCGTCCGCCGACGGCTACCAACATTTGCCCGCCACCTTTGGTGGCGTGGTGAATATGCCAATTATTGCGGCAACCCGGCTCAAAAGTAACATTGAAAAATGTTACTTGCTCAGTAGAAATAGGGGCCAGATAGCTCTGTCCTACAAAGTATTTGGCATACGCATCATTGGGTTTGCCAATAGGGAAGAATATAGTTTTTTGATATTTTTCCTTATCTGTTAAAGCAGGGGTTTTGTCCGTCCATACTTCTTTAGCCAAGCGGAACGTCGCCCACGCTTTAGGCCAGCCGGCATAAAAAGCGGTGTGCGTAATAGCAGCGGCCATTTCCTCTTTGCTCACCCCGTTATTTTTTGCGTTTTGCAAATGATACTTGAGGGAAGAATCGGTAAGTCCTTGGGACATCAGTGCTATTACCGTAATTAAGGAACGGGTTTTTAAATCCAAGTCTTTATTGTTCCAATTTTCACCGAACAACACGTCATCATTATAATGGGCAAATTCCGGGGCAAAGCTCCCCAGCTGATCACGCCCGGCAGTTTGTACAATTTTTTTAGTCATGGTGTTTTTCTCCTGAGTTTTCGACGCCGCATAAGCAAGTGTTCCTGCTAATGCCAGCAAACATCCTATTAATACTAATTGTTTTTTCATTATAAGCTTTCCTGTAGAATTTTTACAATTTCATCCTGCGTAAGTTCTTTATAACCGCCTTTCAAAATAAGGGTGGCACCCGCAATGCCCGCAATCATTTCCGGCGTTGCACCCAGTTCGCTAATGTGCAGGGTAACACCCAAAGTTTTCATCCAGTTCTCCATTGCTTTCAAACCTTCTTGCGCTACCTGTTCATCTGTTTTCCCTTCGGCAGAAATTCCCCACACATTTACCGCAAAACGTTTGAATTTAGCTAGCCCATATGGCAAAATATGCCGGTAATACGGCAACGATACTGCCGCCAAGGTCATGCCGTGTGTGGCGTCGGTATAAGCCCCCACGGCTTGCCCCAACATATGCACCATCCAGTCCGTGCTTTTACCTTTGGCAATAAGCGTATTTAACGCCCATGTAGCACACCACATAATATTGGAGCGGGCCTCGTAATCTTGCGGATTTTTAACTGCAATTAGCGAGCTATGAATGACCGAGCGCATAAGTCCTTCCGCCAAATAATCACTCGTATTATCGTCTGTGCCTGAGAAGTATTGTTCACAAATGTGATTAAAAATATCATAAATTCCCGCTACCATTTGTTTATGCGGAAGCGTGAGAGTAAATTTAGGGTTCAAGATAGAAAACTTCGGCATCACTTCTTCGCCAAACACGTGGCCGATTTTGAGGTGTTTTTCGTGATTGGTAATAACGGAACCGCCATTCATTTCAGATCCCGTTCCCACCATGGTAAGCACGCAAGCCACAGGCACAATGGGGCAAGATGGTTCTTCAAAACGGATGAAATATTTTTCCCAGGGGTCTTCCTCACAATGCACGGAAACAGACACTGCTTTTGCATAATCACAGCAGGAACCGCCACCCACTGCCAGTAGTAAATCCACGTTATGTTGGCGGGCAATTTGCACACCTTCTTTTAATTTTTCCACGGTGGGGTTAGGCATCACGCCTCCATCTTCCACAATGGTTTTACCGTTGGCTTTTAAAATGGCTACAACTTGGTCATAAATACCATTCTTTTTAATAGAGCCGCCCCCATAAATAAGTTGTACGGTTTTACCGTATTTGGGCAGTTCTTGATTTAAATATTGCAAGGATTCATCCCCAAAATAAAGTTTGGTTGCATTGGCATACGTAAAATTTCCTAACATAGCACACTCCTATTTAAAATATATTTTATTATAACAGTTAGAGTGGACTTTAAGTCAAGCCGACCGACAATACAGAATTAATAATTTAACAAATTAGGATTTGATTTTTATATAATAAAAATATGTTATTCCGTCTGTGTTATGTAATTTTCTCATTTTTATTGTTAAGCACACAAGGGTTTGCCGCTGAAGTAACCGAACCCCCCACCATCGATTTTGGCTCCATGGGGTATGTGGTGGGCAGTAGCGGCGGATTTAACACCATTACTATGTCCGAGACTGGAGTTGCCACCACAAGCGGCGCAGGTGCCCTGACGGGATATACCCCCGGCAGTGCCGGTTCTGCAGTAATTACGCCCGAATGGTATGAGGGTTTAGGTACTATCACCTTTCAAACGAACAGAAATACAGCGGCTACCACAATCACCACAGAGGGGTGCGGTTCTATATCCGTCAGCAATTTTACAACCACTGATGGAGGTACCAGTGACACAGCATCGGCCTCAAGTGGGGCGGCAACGTTTCCTGTAGGAGCTACGATGCGACTGCTTAGTTTTTCGGGTACCACCGGGTGCACTATTTCCGGCGTCGTAAACGGCCCTGTTCAATTTAGAAATCGTGGACTGATTATTACCTATACAAATTGGACAGATGTTCCTGTGACAGTTCGTGTATACATTGCACCGCATATGTCACTGGCACACCCCAATGATGCCGCATTAAATTTTGGTAACATTTGCCGCTCTTCCACTGCCCAGCAATCCATTACGGTACGCCCGGACGGCACGGCCACCTCGTCCAACAATGTGTGTCCGCTAACCCCCACTACGGCGGACGTCTTTACCGCCACAGGCAATGCCGGCCAGTCTTTTAACGTTAAATTACCCACTTCTGCCACTCTCAGTAACGGCTCCAACACGCTTACGGTTACGGATTTTACTTCCTCCTGCAACCCCTCTTGTGTAGTGACGGATTCCTCCCACACGTTTAACGTGGGCGGCACCCTCACCATTCCGGCCGGCGCCGCGACCGGAGATTACGAAGGCGCATACCAAGTTTCTATCACCTATTAATTCGTCTGAAAACTCTCTCTACTTTTGCTATACTGTAGTATAGGGTTTTTTATGAAGAAAATTTTAGGTTTTTTGCTTATTCTGTTTATTGCGGGCAATAACTTACATGCGGCAAATGTGACAAGCCCGGTAGTAGATTTAGGAACTATTACCTATACATCCTCTACTCCAGGTGTGCATACTTTTACTGTCACTGCCACAGGATCTCCTTTGGGTAGATCCTACGGGATAGCAAACGCAGGAGACGGGAATGTCACAAAAGGCACCTATACATCCTTTAATGCCACTAACCTAGCCGTCTTCGGGCAAGCTAAATTTATACACATAAGGCTCTCACAACAAGATCCAGTCCCTGTGGCCTACAGTCAGGACTGTGGCACATTGGCCATTACAGACCTACAAGTAAAGACAGGATACCCCGAACATTCATCCTTTGCGAAATCTGGAACTTCGTTATCTCCTAGAGACTATCCACAAGGCCTATATTTTCCATTTACCGCAACGGTTACCCCTCTTGCTGGCAAAGGAGCGTGTACACTCACTCAGACATACTCCATATTCAGCATGTCCGAAGGAAAAACCGCAAAAGAAGATTCTCTCATTTACGATTATATCCCGTTTAGCATTACATTTTCTGTAACAATCGTTACTCCGCGTGATGCCCTTGAACACAACACAAACGCCGCTTTAAACTTTGGTACATTTTGTAAGTCAACCACCCAAAACCAAAGCTTATCCGTAAATGCCGACGGTTCGGTAGGGGCCCACAGCATGGTATGCGACCCCACCCCGGCCACCATTTCTGCCGATAGTTTTACGGTAAATTTATCCAGTGCCCCTTCTTATTCAGTAAATCTGCCGGCTACGGCCTCCCTAAACGGCAGTAACGGCGGGGAATTAACAGTTAGTAATTTTACCACCTCGTGTGGCAACAGCCCTTGCACCGTCACCGGCGGCTCGGGTTCATTTTCAGTAGGCGGCACTATTAACGTGCCGGCCAATTCGCCCGTGGGCGATTACGAAGGAACATATGGTGTACCGATTACGTATTAAAGGAGAATGTATGAAAAAATTATTCTTGGTGTTTGCTTTGTGCAGTTTTGCGTGCTCTGCTTCCGCCGGGATTATGATTTATCCCAAATTTTTGTTTTTTGATGACAAAACAAAATCGGCCGAAGTCACTCTCATCAACTCCAGCCCGTTGGAAAGTTCCAACTACCGCATCAGCATTTCGTACAAAAAGCAAAACCCGGACGGTTCCTACACGGAAATTGCTTCCGAAGACGCCCCGGCAGACAGCGCCGAACCTATTTTGCGCTACAGCCCGCGCTCGGTAATGCTCAATCCCAATAAAAGCCAAACCATCCGCGTATTAAAACGCATCCCGGAAGGGTTGGAACCCGGTGAATATATTGCCTACATTACCTTTACCGAAGTCCTGCTGGAAAAACCGGCTACAAAACCCTCCAAGGACAACAAAACCATGACGGTGCGCATCATTCCCATTCCGTCGTTTTCCATCCCGATATTTGTGCGCTACAAAGTAAAAGAAAATGCCCCGGTTGCCATTTCCACCAGCGCCAAGGACTGGCAAGAAACCGACACACAAACCACTCTTAACGTAGTGCTTACCCGGCAAGAGCAACAAACGCCCACGTCCGTACGCGGGGACATTAGCGTGTGGAACGGCAGCACGATGTTGGGTTTTATCCGCGGGCGTTATTTATTGCCGGGCAACACCAGCGTAGCCACTAAGATTCCGTTAAAAGACAAAGAGGATAAACCCCTCAAAATAAAAGATTTAAAAGGCAAAAAACTGACCGTCTTGTTTACAGAACCCAGCGAGGATAAAGTAGACAAAAGTGCCGTACTGGCTAAAACTGAAGTCAAACTATAGTCAGATGCTAACAGGGTTAAAAGGGTAATCAGTTGAAACACATACACCGTCTGCTTTTGAGCTGGATTGTCTGTTCGCTTCTGTGTATAGCACAAGCGGGGGCATTGCACGCGGCTGAACAGCAAGACAATTTCCTAATTATCAAAGCCTATTCCGGCAAAACCCTTATTAACTCCGGCTTGGAAGCATTGTACCAGGCAAACCAGTTGTTCATTCCCATTGATTACCTGGCAGACGATTTGGATGTCCCCATCACTTACAACGAACAAACGCATCAATTGACCGGTTGGTTGGAAAGCGAAAGCAACACCGTGCGGGTAGATTTTGATACGCTTTCCGGCCGCGTGGGAAAAAACATGTTTGATTTCTCCCCCCAAGATTTTATTTATTATGATGGCCAATTATTTATTTCCACCACACTGGTAGATAAAATTTTGTCCACGCACAGTGATTTTGATTTTTCCAACCAGTCCTTGCGTGTAACTACAGCCGGCAATTTACCGTTTGAAAAAGAACTTTCCCGTCACGAAAAGCAAGCTCGCTTTGACCAACGCCAACAGGAACAAGAAGCCGCGCGCTTAGCCCAAGTAAACAAACAGGTTTACATGCAAAAAGACTGGCTACAAATGCCGTTTTTTGATTTATCCGCCCGCTACAGTCTCTCCAAAAACAAAGGCCAATCCACCCAACAAAACTTGGGTTACAGTGCCACCGCATCCTTTTTAACAGGCGGTTTTGACTCCGAAATTAACGCCTATTCTTCTACCGACGAGCAAGCCCCCATCATTTCTCTTAAAACACGCCGCATTGATGAATCCGGCCACATTTTGGGGTTGTTTAAGCAACTGGAAATTGGGGACACATATGCATTTTCCACGCCGGAAAATGATGGCTCACCCATGGGTTGGGGTATTAAAATGTCCACCGAATCGGCGCTGGAGCCGGCCGGCAAAACTTATACTATCCGCGATACACTTCCCCTGGGCTGGGAAGTGGAACTCTACCGTAACCAGGAATTATTGGGATACCGTAACCAATCGCAAGACGGTTTCTTTGAATTTACCGACATTCCGCTTTTACTGGGCAAAAACGTTTTTAAAATTGTCTTCTACGGTCCTAACGGCCAAGTAAAAGAAAAAGAAGAAGTCATTTTCTTTAACGGCAACATGCTCGACCAAGGCAAAGGCCGCTTACGCTTAAACTACATTAATAAAAACCGCTATCTAATTGAAACGCGCGACCGCCCGCGCAAAACCTCTCTGGGGCACAACGCGTCTGTCAGTGCGGGGTACGGGCTTACCAATAATATTACGTTAAATGCTTCCGCCATTGCGGACTCGTTGGAATTATATTTGGATTACCCCCCCGGTTCCATGTACCGCAAAGACAAAGCTTTTGCCGCCGGGGATATTTCCATTTTTGCGTATGGTATTTATTCCAGCATTGGCACTGTGGTTGATTTTGAAGAAAAAGCCGCCACGCTGGACTATTACGGTCAAACCTCTCTTTGGAATTGGGACATCACCCTCGAGCATACCTACTTTGGCGATGCTATTACCACCCGCAACCTACTTAACGACTCTTACATGAAAGACGAAACCACCCTGCGCCTAAACAAAACGCTCAAACTTTCGCCGTTCTTCACGTTCCCGGTGTCGTACACTTTCCACCATTTCTCGGTGGTGGATAGTGACAAAACCCAAACCGAGCACACGCTGTCCGTTTCCCAAAATTTGCCCTATAATATTTACTTAAACGCCACGTACCAGAACAGTGAATGGTTTACCGGCAACCGCAGTGAACGCTTAACGCTCAACGCCAACCACGTGCGCGGCCCCTGGACGGCCCGCGCCAGCAGCGGGTACGATTTTGTGTACGATCGCTTCCCCTCGGCCGAGCTTTCGCTCTATCGCAACATTACCCGCCGTTTAAAAGGTGGGGTTAAATATTCCTACGTGTCGCGCAATCTTTCTACCCACTCGTACGAAAGCTTATACGCCGCTAATTTAAGTTGGCAAACCAAATACGGCTATCTCTCTTTTGAAGCGGGCACTTCCAGCCGGCACAACAATTACGCTTTTGTGGGTTACAACGTTTCCCTCTTGCCCGATTGGCGCAATCGCGCGCTGTACTCATCCTCCAATAAATTATATGGTACCGGTGCTTTGTCTGCCCGCGCATTTATGGACACCAACAGCAACGGCATGTGGGATGAAGACGAAATGGTCTTGCCCGAATCGGAATTTACCGTTACCCCACGCGTAAACGTGCTGGATTCACGCAACAAAACCTCCAAGGGCTCCACCGTATTAACACACGTGCCGGCCTACCGTCCCATTGATATCACGGCCGACACCCGCCACATTGAAGAAACCCTATCCTTATTAAATACATCGGGCGTGCAAACCGTTATGTTGCGCCCGGCTCAAGTGGCCTATATTGATTTCCCCATTGTGGCCACCGGCGATATTGAAGGTACCGTGTATCAAATAACTGCCGAAGGCAAACGTGTACCCGCCAAAGGGATGATTGTAAACCTGTATCAAAATGATACGTTGGTCAGCAACAAAATTTCGGAATTTGACGGATACTACTCGTTCCCGCAAGTTCCGCTGGGTACGTACACCTTACGTTTAGACCCAACGCAAGCGGCAGAACTAGAGCTGAAGCAACAAAAAGAAATTTCCATTGCACTCAAAGAAATTGAACAATTGGAAGTACGCGATATGGTGTTGCAACCCAAACGCACGGTCAAGCGGAGCGCTACGCCCAAACGGAAGCAAACACGCACCCGCGCGGCAAACACGCGCACAAAAACCGCTAACCAACCGCAATCAACTTCCACAGTTACAACAGCAACTTCTGCGGCGCCTGCATCAACCGCCAAAGCACAACAAACGCCCAAACGTAACACAAACGCACGGCCCAAACAAACTGCGCCACAAACAGACACTCAGGATGATTCGTGGCGGGATGCTTTCAAACAAAAAATGCACGCGTATTACGTGCGCTACCAAGGTTACAAACAAAAGATATTAAAGCGGATGTTCCACTAATATTTTGTGCTTGTTCAACAACGTCATGCTGATGAAAATCAGCATCTTCCACGCTCGCCGTTTGCCGTTGCTTACGTAACAACAAGCGTTGAAGACCCCGTATCAAGTACGGGGTGACACCCCTGTTATATTTCTTACAAATAGCCATCATGCCAAAGTTGATTTGGCATCTTCCACGCTCGCCGTTTGCCGGGGTTGTTCAGGCCGCCATAGCGGCAAACTTTTTTGCCGACACAAAATCCCCACCCAAACACCCATTTTCCCGACGGAGCATTGTATTCTAATTACCTAATCACTATACATTAGCCGTCGAAAATTACCCCTTGACGATTTTGCGTTTTCTGTTATAATATAATTATATCCGTTAGTTCACGACGGAATATAAAGGAGAAAAGGTTATGAAAAAAATTCTTTTAATCGCATGTGTGTTTGTCTTTGCCGCCGTTATGGCACACGCAGCTGAAGCACAAAGTGACCCGGTCAATGGTGAAGCCAAGGCAAAAATTGTGGAAGCCGTCGAATTAAAGCATGCTGACGGTGATGCCCTTAATTTTGGTATTATCGTTAAGCCAACGGCAGTAGCCACTGTAGTCGTTAACCCTGCAGCCTCTGCTGTAGCTACCAACACTCCCTCCACATTGATGCACGTCAGTGGAGAGACCATATCGGCTGACCACTTTACTATTGAGGGATTAGGTGATGCCCATTATGCGGTCAACCTGCCTACTTCTGCAATTACCTTGTCAGATGGGGCATCTCATACAATGACGGTAGATACCTTTACCACCAATGCCACTGGAACTAATAACACAGCTACCGAATTCTATGTGGGTGGCACGTTACACATTGGATCTGGTCAGGACGCAGGTGAATACAAAGGTCAGTATCCTGTAACCATCACCTACTAAGTTGTAAAGAGTTTTAAAAAACACCCCCAAACCGGGGGTGTTTTTTTGCCTTGTTTTTCACAAGTGCTTTGCACATTCTCACAAAGTCCGTCATGCCAAACTTGATTTGGCATCTTCCACGCACGCTGTTGTTGTAGCCGTTTGCCGGGGCCGTTCAGGCCGCCATGGCGTGCAGTCAAAAAGCGTTTGGCGCGGAC
>JBGUMP010000003.1:0-41517 GCA_045116875.1 Elusimicrobiaceae bacterium
TGCGCTTGATGGACCCGCCGCTTCATGAATTTGTACCCGCTTTGCCCGAAAAACAACGCGACTTGGCCGATGCCTTGCACATTTCTATGGAAACTTTCCGTGAACGTGCCGCCGGTTTGCATGAAGTCAACCCGATGATGGGTCACCGTGGTATCCGCTTGGGTGTCACCTATCCGGAAATTACCAAAATGCAAGCCCGTGCCATTTTTGAAGCCGCCGCCGAACTCATTAAAGAAGGCGTAAAGGCAGAACCGGAAGTAATGATTCCGCTTACCTGTGACAAGAACGAAATCGTCACGCAAAAAGCGCTCATCCGCGCCGCGTATGATGAAGTAGTTGCCAAAACCAAAGTGAAAAAGCTCAAATTCTCCGTGGGTACGATGATTGAAATTCCGCGTGCAGCTGTATTAGCGGCTGACATTGCTACGGAAGCGGACTTCTTCTCGTTTGGTACTAACGACCTTACGCAGATGACGTTTGGTTTCTCTCGTGATGATATTGGTTCGTTCCTCCCTGAATACCTTAAACAAGGTATTTTAGAGCACGATCCGTTCCAAACCCTGGACCAACACGGTGTGGGTCGCCTCATTCAACACGCAGTCATTGAAAGCCGCGAAGTAAAACCCGGTCTTAAAATCGGTATCTGCGGTGAACACGGCGGTGACCCGGAAAGCGTAGAATTCTGCCACCGCGAAGGATTCACGTACGTGTCTTGCTCCGCGTTCCGTGTGCCGATAGCGCGCCTTGCCGCTGCCCAAGCAGCTGCCAAGGACGTACTGGCCAAAAAGAAACGCAAATAAGTGCTTGCCGCACGGGCATTTCCGCGCAGTAAGTTTGTTAAAACTTTACAGGCTCCTCCCCCGCGAGGGGCCTGTTTTATGTATAATGGAGATATGATAAAACCGACCATTAAAGAAAAACTCATTAGCTTATTATATGCTGTTATTATGTTGGGGTTAATGGCATTATTAGGTCTCGTATGTATTAAGGAACAACCACTGTGGGTTGTTACTTGCGTTTTATTCTTTACAATTTTTTGGTTAGTTTGCGGTATTTTATGGGGCCGTCCTGCACCCATAACAGACGATAAAGGAAATACCGTTTTATTATCGGGAAAAGATTTAAAAAAAGACCGTAAAAATTTGTTAATTGGAGGCCTTTTTTGTGGATGTGTTTGGGTTGGAGTTATATTGTGGTTTACAACGCTTTCTCTCTCTGACAAAACGCTAGAAACACTTAAAATGATTGGATATAGTGTTCCCATCCTTTCTTTTTTAGTAGGCCTAGGCATACGCTATTTGATTAAGAGATAAATTATGTCCAAACTTAAAGACACACTTTTACTGCTTTTTTGGGGAATTATTGCCGGGGCCTTTTTTGTAGGGTGCATATTGGGTTTTATGTATGTGTGGAATCACGCCCACGAATGGCTGAAACTTGCCTCTATCCAATCGCCGCACGGGCATTCCCGCGCAGTAAGTGGGTATGACTTTACAGGCTCCCGCAAGGGAGCCTGTTTTTATTAAATTTAGTTTGTTTTTCCCCTCCCGCTCAAAATCCTGTTTTTGTTACAATGTTTTTATGAGAAAGATATTCTGTGTTTTGTATGCCGTGGCAATACTGTGTGCCTGTACGCCTGCCGTGCAGCAAACGGCCCCCACATATCAAACTGTTATCATTTGGTATGATAGTAAAGCCCCCCTCCTTGAACGCATTCAAGCCGAAAATGCCGAAATCATCTACGATTATCAAAACTTCAACGGCATGGCACTACGCATCCCCGTGCGCGGCACGCTGGAACAAACGCAACAATCCTGGGCAAGCATCCCCGGTGTTCTTTCCGTTCAACCGGATCAACTTATGTACCTCAATAAGTAGGCCTAAGCAAAAATAGGCCTTTTGACCCTTGCGGGGTTACATACATCTCCCCTATAATAATGGTAAAGGTAAATTATGAAGAAAATTCTTGTTCTAATTAGTTTATTGCTACTCAACATCCCCTCTTTTGCCGGTACAGGTAGTAATCTTAATAGTCGTGTGCAACAAGCCGTAACACGTCAGGTTGTGGCCCAACAAAAAGCCCCCTCTTTGTATGCAGTAGTGCGTACTCACTTACAGCAGTATTACGGACGTTGCGACTTTCAAGACAACAAACATAAAAGCGGTTGGTATCGGGTGCAACATTTTTTGGACTGGTTGAAAACAAATAATACCCGTTTGGAAGAAAGCCGTTTTTATTACTATTACATAGATCCAACCACTTATATTCCTACCTACTATAACTATACAGTAGCCGAGTTTTTGACCCTTGATTGGCACGACCTGCCCGACTATGTTGTACAAGGATTTTGGAGCTATTTGGGGGTGCGGTACGTGGAGGAAATCTATCATGCTCCATTGGATTTTTCTAACTTAAGTATTGGGGGTATAGCTGGAAAAACGGACACCGGCGTGTTCATGGGAGGCATTGTATTTAATACCCAAGAAAAGCACCCGCTACCCGAAGCCATTAACGCAGGTATTCACGAGGGAACACACATTCTCCCTACGTTAAAAATAGCAAAAGAAAAAAATATGCTTAACGAACTAGCTACCTTTTACAGTGAATATAATTTTAGTTTGCCCGTTAAACAAGAAGATGCCGCTTCCTTTGCCACTGGTTCGCGGGATGTACGGCGCATACATGCCTTGCGGCCTGACCTGCCTATTTACCGGGAATATAATTTATTCGTTACCGGGCTTTTATTAACCCCGCAACTTACTCCTTCCCAACTCATGAGCCAGCCCCAAACTGATTTTGACGCTAATTTGTCTATCTGGGAAATGGCGGTTAGTCTGTACGCAGCGCAAAATAACCGCTTTATGCGCCCGATTGTGCAGGATGAAACCTCCGCCCATTACTTCTCCGCTTCCAAAGATAAACTGGCAGAAATTGCGCAACGGTTTGGCTTTACCCTAGCAGATGTAGAAACCTGGCTTACCTCCCCGGCCCAAATTATCGACCTGGGCGAGCAAGTATGGCCGGGTACTTCGGGTGCCCCGGAAAGTGTGGTATTACAAAAAAAGGGTGAGAAATTTTATTTTATAGGTAACTTTAAACGGGTGGGTGAGAAGGAACTCTTGCAACTTAATTTCGGCTCGTTGGCTAATACTCCTCAATTAGTGGCTTTTTATCAAAAATTATTTGAGCTTTTACCCGCCTCACTCAAGCAAACTCTGCAGGAAAAATATCCCGTCGTGGTAGAAAATCATTATACCGCGGCTTTGGCGGCCGACATTGTGGTTCCCTATGAACAAATGTGGAACCGGGCCATTGTGCAAGCGCTTGCCCACGTCACCCGGGAGCACCTCCCCTTGCCTAAAGGGTATTTATAAATTATATAGAAGGTAAAAATGCGCAGGCCGTTTCTACCGTAAGGGATATGCGGCTTGTTTTTACGGGATGCAAAGGCCTAGGCCAAAATAGGCCTTTTGACCCTGGCGCTTGGATATCAAAATACCTACACTAATGGTATAGACAATTATATGAAGCGTATTTTGCTAGCCGTTTGTTTAATTTTTTCAATGTTGCCCATCTATGCGCGTGAGGGACAACCGGTGCCGCCTTTGGCGGTAACGGTGGCGCATGCGCAAACCAGCCGTACCCAAATGGGTTTGTATGAAACAATTTACAACCAGTTACAACAGTATTACAACCGTACGGATTTTACTGACCCGGACCATACAACCGGCTGGTACCGGGTGGATGATTTTTTAACGTGGCTTAAATCAAATGAACAAACGCTATCCGACGATTTAACACATCCGCTGCTCATCCCCGCTAATTCGCAAACGTTAGGTGTGTATTTGGGGGCGCGGTACATAGCGCATCAATATGGAGTATCTATTGACGGGAAATCCTTGCAGGTGCACACCCAGCAACCGCACGAAGCCACCCATGTGCGTGTGGAAGATGCAACTATTTTGCTGGACCCGTCTGCCAACAGAACTCTCCCCGCGGCCATTACGCTGGGTATGCATGAAGGCGCGCACTTGTTACCCCGCTTGACAGATGAACCGCAACAAAAAACACTTTCTGAATTGGCCGCATTTTATGCCCAACATCAATACGGCTTACCGGTTGAAGTGGAGGATGCCAAATGGTTTAGTTACGGGGTGCGGGATATCCGCTTCACTTCCACCCGCAAAGGGTATGCGCTGGTGCCTTTAACGCACGAATATGCACTCCACGTAGTTGGCTTGGTCATTCTGCCACACCTGTCCCCCCAGTTGTTACTGCGTAATTATAACCACCCTACGGTCCACTCGGATATTACTATTGCAACGGCAATTGCGCGGTGGCATGCGTTAACTAAACAACAACTGGTTGCCAAAGAGGAAGTCTATGAAAAAAATAAATTTTTAAAGAATTTACTGGGGAATTTAGCCCAGCAACATGAGATAAATGAAAAAACAACTCAATTCTTTGATACAATAGAGCAGTTATTACCCCCAGCTGTGCAGACAAGAATAGAAGCTTGTTTTCCGCTGGATGTAGAAGCACCGACACCGTGCACGGCCCAATTGGAAAGCTGGATGGATCAAAATGCACAGTTACTTGTGCCGGCTATTCAACAGGCGTTGCTGGAAGTTCACGCACCGCCGCCGCCCCCGCTTGCGCATGGGTATTTATAATAAGGTGTTTTTGCGTGCCGTTAATTGGTTCCAAACTTACAAGGAGATATGATGTATGAAAAAAATTTGTATGGAAAGGTTACTGGCCCTTGTGCTGCCTTTGGTGCTGTGCGTATCACAGGCGTATGCAATTAAAAAACCGGTCAAAAAATTTAAATTGCGTGTCAAACAGGGGCGCATTGCCACAAAAGCCCCCAAAGTGCCTACGGGTACCACCACTCCCAAAGGCCCAGTATCCACAACCATGCTTGAAGCCCAAATTGCAAAAGCCCCTAAACCCAGTGAACTTGTGCGACCGTTACAGCATTTGCCTCTCCAAGCCCTTGAAAGAGGGCTTGGCTATATGCGTAAATCTCCTACATCAATGACGCCAGCAGCTGCATTGCAAGTGGTGACGGATACCCAGCATGAAATTGCCATGCGTGTCCAAGCATTTGTAACAAAGCAGGGCCGCTGGATGGAGGGTTCAACGCGTGGTAGTAGAACTCCCTTTCAATCGGAGGCCGCTTGGAACAAGTACACTGTAAAAGGTGTAACAAAGGAAGAGATGGAATTGGCCAATTTGGCTACTCAGATAATACTCTATGGAGACGAAAAATATCCCGCAGTTACACAGTTAATAGAGTTATATGAATCATTTGGCCACGCCGGTAAGAAAGGGCTCGTGGAAGCTATGCGGAATGTTATTGAGTTTTCCAAGCGTGAAGATGATTTACTTAGAGCAGGAATATATAACCCCGAGTTTATGACTGAAGGGAGAAAGTTGTTAAAAGAGATGACGGATCGTATGCCGGAACATGTCTATCATGGGGATGATTTGGTCTTAAATCAATACTACAAGTTGATATCTAATATGCAGGAGAGAAACAGTTACAGATACAATTTAAACCTTCTTGAAGACTTCATTTCCCGGGAAGGACGTATCCCGCAAACATACGGTTGGAACGGCAAAGACCAAACAAAGGCGCAGTATAGTGCGGCCCAACAACAAGAATATCATCTTTATGCTACAGCTAAACGGCTGATGTCCCTTCCCACCGGGGAAAATGTTGTTTTGGACCGGATAAGACAATTGTGGAAGCAATATGAAAATGGAACCCCAGCTCAACCTTTATCACATGTGTCGTTGGATTTTTTAAATCAAAAACTCCCTTATGGCATATCTTGGGAGAAAACACCCTCGGGTATCCCCTGGAAGAAATCTTTTTCAACGCCTGAAATGGTAAAACAAATTAATAAAAATGCACTGGAACAGACCCAACATGAAGTGTTATCGCGGATCCAAGCGTTTGTAGCAAAGCAGGGCCGTTGGCCGAAAACGTCATTGCTTCTTGATGACACGCTTGATCGTCGGCAATTGGGGGTAACAGAAAGGGAGTACACGCAATTTGTACAAGAAGCAATTTCAAAGGAAGAGTTTTTACTGGCAAACTTAGCCACGCGGATTATGATATACGGAAACGAAAATGACCCTGTCGTTGAACAACTAACAGAGTTGTATGAATCAAACACGCAGGCCGAAAAAGGACTGGTAGCCATGGCACGCAAGGTCATCCAGTATGAAGATTATTTGGTGGAAGAAAAATCCCGTATTTTTCCCGAAAAACGCGAAACACCCGCGCTGTGGAACGAAATATATTCTTTTAAATCTAAATATTGCTATAGTATCGGAAAACCGGAGATATATCTAGACCCGGTCTATATGGAATTTTGGAAACTGCTTGAATCAATAAATAGCAAAGGCGCACAAGGTAGAACGTTGCACTCATTGGAAGATTTTATTGCCAAAGAGGGACGTTCCCCGCAATCATATGGTTGGCAAGGATCCTGGGAACGTTTAAAGCAATATCCTCAAGAGCAACAGCCTGAACTCCTTCTCTATAGGGCCGTTCGGATTTGGATGAATGAATTTCCGCAAAATGGACAGAGCCACACGGTGGACCGGATAAGACAATTGTGGAAGCAATACGGTGGGCAATAATAACCTGGTTGGCTTTGATAGATTTTATCCCCTTGCGTAAGGCAAATTCAACTTGCGAAGGGCCCTTGGTATTTACTAAAATATCACTATGAAGGCTTTTCCGATTATTGTATCGTCCCCCTCCGGCGCGGGTAAAACAACTATTGTGGACGCGGTTTTGAAAAAGAATAAAACCGTTTCCCGTGTGGTTACAGCTACCACGCGTGCGCCGCGTAAAGGCGAAAAAAACGGCAAAGATTACCATTTCTGGACGATTAAACAATTTGAACAAGCCATTAAAAAGCATCAAATGCTCGAATGGGCGCAAGTGCATACGCACTATTACGGCATCCCTAAAAAATCGGTGGATGACCTCTTAAAAAAAGGAATTTGTCCCATTTTGGTAATTGATGTGCAGGGCGCGCGTACCGTCAAAGCGCAGTATCCGCAGGCGGCCACAGTGTTTATTGTCCCCCCCTCGCTTAAAGAATTAAAAAAGCGTATTTTGGGGCGCAACGATAACACGCAAGATATTGAAATCCGCTTGGAAACCGCCAAGAAGGAAATGAAAGAAATTGATAAGTATGATTACGCGCTACTCAATGATGATTTGAAAGAAGCCATCGGCATTATGACAGGAATTATTACTGCCGAACAATGCCGTGTGTCGCGCCAAGACAAAAAATTAAAGATTTTAAAATAGCACACAGGAGTATATATGTCCGTAAAAAATGACCAAGAATTAGCAGCAAGATTAATAGACTTTGACGGTGACCGCTACGATGTTGTAGTGTTAGCGTCAATGTATGCAAAAGAATTAAAAAAGAAACCGGAATTTAAAAACAAACCCACGGCCGCTGTAATCAAAGAAGCACTGGATGCTATTTTGACCAAACGCGTGAGCAAAGAAGACATTTTAAACCTGAGCACTTCTAACTATGTGGCTGAACAAAAAGCCGCCGAAGAAGCCCGCTTGGAAGCTGAACGCAAAGCCAAAGAACCCATGAAGCTGTAATATGGCGGATTCTGTACGCGGGTTAGCTGGGGAGTTGAAACGTTTCTTGGCCGCCCAAGAGGAAGATGAATTCTTAACGACGGCTGCACCTACTTGTGCAGCCGCTTCTGTGCCCGCCCAGGCAGAAAAGTCCGCTTCCCTTTCTACGGGGGCCCTGCCTCCCATGGCACCCAACACCACGTTGGATGTAACATTTGTCCATCAAAATAATGCAACCCCTGTTGCGCAAACTTCCTCTATGAACAAAGCCGATAAAACCCGTGCCTTAGAAGAACTGGCCGCTGTAATTAAATCCTGTACCCGTTGCCCGCTGGGGGCCACCCGCTTGAATGCCGTTCCCGGTGAAGGCAACGTAAATGCCGATGTGATGTTCGTGGGCGAAGGTCCCGGCTTTGATGAAGACCGCCAAGGCCGTCCGTTCGTCGGCCGTGCCGGGCAACTGTTAGACAAAATGATTTTAGCCATGGGGCTTAACCGGGAAAAAGTATTTATTGCCAACATTGCTAAATGCCACCCGATGACCGATCCTTTGCACCCTGAAAAACATGGCAACGACCGCGCCCCCAACGCTCAAGAAATTGCTTGTTGCCGCAAATATATTGAACAGCAAATTGCCATCGTTTGCCCGAAATATGTAGTTGCTTTAGGCGGAGTAGCTGCCAAGGCCCTCATTAGCGATGCCAATAGTTTAGGGGCTTTGCGCGGTAAGTTTCATCCCTTGCACTTAGACAGTGTAAAACTGCCTAAACCGGTACAAATTATTGCCACGTTCCACCCGGCCGCGCTGCTACGCAACCCAAATTGGAAAAAAGACGCGTGGATTGATTTGCAAATGGTGATGGATAAACTGGGGCTCAAAGGCGCCCGTAAATAATATGTTCTGCAAAGTAGTTTTTGATGTTCCGCTGGACCGCGATTTCGACTACTTAATCCCCCCGGAATTAGAAGGCCAAGTAGTACCCGGCGTGCGGGTAACTGCTCCGTTTGGGCGGATACTAACCGGCGGCCTTGTAGTTGCGGTGAGCGAAATTACCCACGTGCCCTCTAACATTACCTTAAAACCGATTCGCGCCGTGGTGGATAAAAAACCGCTTTTTGGGTCCGACTTGTTTGCATTGGCGCGTTACTTAAAAAATCATTGGGGTTGCCCCATTGGTCAAATTCTATTTGCCCTGATCCCACCACAACCGTATTTTAAATTAGATACCCCCCCGGCGTTGGAAGCTGCACAAATCAAACGTCCGCATTTTTTGCTAACTAACGACCAACAACAAGCCCTAGATATATTGAGCCAAGTGCCTGCCTATCAATTTAAACCGTTTCTGTTGCAAGGCCCGCAAGGTACCGGTAAAACAGAAACCATCTTGCGCCTGGCCGAGCAAGCCCTGCATAATTACGGGCAAGTATTAATTACCGTGCCGGACTTAGTAGCGGCCCGCCAATTTATTAACGAAGTAGAAACCCGTTTTGGCGCCAATTACGTGTATTGCTGGCACAGCCGGATGTTACTAAGTAAAAAGAAAAAATATTTTTCGAATATATCTAACGGCATCCCGTGCATTGTGCTGGCCACGCGCTCGGGCGTACTCTTACCGTTTAAAAATTTGCGGTTTTGTGCCATGTTGGATGAGCACGATGAAAACTATAAACAGGAAGAAAATAAACCCTATTACCACGCACGCGAAGTACTTTTTGCCCGTGCCAACATGCACGGAGCTGTGTTAGCGTATGTATCCGCTACGCCCAGTGCGGAAATGTCTGCGTGGGTGCAAACCGGTAAATTAGATACAATTACTTTCACGCAAGGCGTAAAACGTACATATACACCGCAAGTTAAACTGACCGAAAAGAAAAGTGAAAAATCGCGTTATTTCTCGCAAATTTTATTAGACCAATTGACCGAAAATATGGCCCGCAAAGAACCGTCCCTGCTTATTTTGAATCGTCGGGGGTATGCGGGAACTTATTTTTGTTTAAATTGCGGAGCATATGCTAAATGCAAAAAGTGCGGTGCCATTTTAACGCATGAAAAATTAGAAGACGGAAGCGAGCGTTTGCATTGTAAAAAATGCGGAGCGGTGGAAGGCATGCAACAAACGTGCCCTGCCTGTCATAATTTGGTGTTTAAATCCCGCGGGGGTGGCACGCAAAAAATCGTCACTGAGCTTACTAAATTTTTTCCGCAAGCCAATATCTTGCGCTTGGATTCTGACACGCTCCGTCTCAAAGAAGGCCAAGGGTATCAGGCCCTGACTGATTTAAAAACGGGGCGCGCGGATATTGTGGTGGGTACGCGCTTGGCTTCCGGTGCACTGCGGGGTTCGCGCGTGAATTTAGCGGCCATTTTGGATGCGGATTTAGAACTGGACGGACCGGATTTTCGCACTAGTGAGCGTTTTGGACAACTGCTTTTTGAATTGCGTGGATACTTATCGGGCGTTGCTAATGGCCGATTGCTCATTCAAACGGCCGATCAAAACGCTTACGACTACGCGCCTCTACTGGCGGGCAATTACCCGGCGGCGGCTGAAAATGAATTGGCGCTGCGCAAAGCGTTTGGTTACCCCCCTTATACACATTTAATCCGTGTAACGCTTAAAGCCAAGGATGTGGATACCTTGCAAGCCGAAACGGCGCGTATCAAGCAGGTAGGCAAAGGCCGCACATTAGAAACATTAGGCCCGGTATGGTGCGCCAAAAAGACGGACAAGCTTAAAAAGCAGTATCTTCTTTTTAAGACAGACGACGAGCGATATTTAGATTTATTAGCACAACTGGATAGTTTTGAGCCAACCAAAAAAGTGACTATTCAAGTAACCGCCGACCCGTATAATTTCTACTAATTTGCTAGAATATAAGTATATTTGAGGAATAAATTATGACCATTGATGAACAAATTAGCTTTTTAACACGCGGATGCGTGGACGTAGTGTCTAAACAAGATTTAGCCAAAAAATTAGAATCCGGCAAAACCTTAAAAATTAAACTCGGGTGTGACCCGACTTCTGCCGATTTGCACCTGGGCCACAGCGTGGCACTTTCGCTCTTGCGCCGCTTCCAAGATTTAGGCCACACGGCCGTGCTTGTCATTGGCGATTTTACCGCCGCCATTGGTGACCCGTCCGGGCGCGATTCTACCCGCCCCGTCTTGGGCCGCGAACAAATTTTAGCCAACGCCAAAACCTATACGGACCAAGCGTTTAAAGTATTGGACCCCGCCAAAACGGAAGTACGTTTTAATAGTGAGTGGCTGGACCCGTTTGTCTCCGGGCGCGATTTACTCACCACCCTCCAACACGTTACCGTAGCCCAAGTGTTAGAGCGCGATGACTTCAAAAAACGCATGGCTGCCGGTAACCCCATTAGCATGCTCGAGGTTCTATATAGCTTATTCCAAGGACAGGATTCCGTAGCCCTTAAAGCGGATGTGGAACTGGGCGGAACGGACCAAATTTTCAACTTA
The DNA here is from genome assembly GCA_045116875.1 of Elusimicrobiaceae bacterium. Taxonomy (GTDB): domain Bacteria; phylum Elusimicrobiota; class Elusimicrobia; order Elusimicrobiales; family Elusimicrobiaceae; genus Avelusimicrobium. Next base: position 11,113 of record JBGUMP010000003.1, read on the forward strand.
CTCGTTGGTCGCCAACTGCAAAAAAATAACGGGCAAGAACCGCAAGTAGCTATCACGGTGCCGCTCCTGGTTGGGTTAGACGGCGTAAAAAAGATGAGTAAATCCTACAAAAACTATGTGGGTCTTACGGACGCACCGGAAGATATGTTTGGCAAAATCATGTCTATTGCTGACGAAGTAATGCCCATGTATTACGAACTGCTCACCACGGAAAATTTGGACGAAATTAAAGCTATGCATCCCATGGCCGCCAAGAAAAAACTGGCGCATATTTTAGTAACGCGTTTTCATAATGAAGAGCCCGCCAACGCTGCCCAAACTCATTTTGAAACGGTTTTTTCCAAGAAGGAACTTCCTACCGATATGCCGCAGTTTAAGCCCGAAGAAGGCGCCCTGTTGTCTGCCGTTATTTTTGCGGCCGGCGCAGCGGAAAGCAAAAACAAAGCCCGCGGGCTCATCTTACAAGGGGGCGTGCGCCTTAAAGGCGAAAAAGTCACCCAAGACGGGCCGATTACTTTTGAAAACGGCGACGTCCTTCAAATTGGCAAACGCCATTTCTTTAAACTGGTCAAATGAAAAAATTACTGGCGTTTCTGCTTATTGTACTGGCATTATTGGCCGTTGGTATATGGACGGCCAAGACCTATTTGTTCAGCAAAGGAGCGCTGGTGACGGTGCGTATTGAGCCCGGCCAAACCGGTAGTGAAGTAGCCCACTTGCTTAAAACCAAAGGTGTTATTCGCAGTGAACTGCTCTTCAAATTGCTCTTGCGCATGACTGCTTCGGCTTCTGATTTAAAAGCCGGGCGTTTTGATTTACGGCAAAACACATCCGACCTGGAAGTAATCAATTGCATTAAAACCGGTCAATGTACGCATTATGAAAAAATTACGCTCTTGGAAGGTTGGCGCAGCGAAGAAATGGCCGAAGCGCTTGCTTCCCATGGAATTACGGACGGCCATGCCTTTGTAAACATTGTGCGCAACCACAATCTAGAAGGCAAATTGTTCCCTTCTACTTACTTGTTTGCGGACAATACACCGGCACAAAAAGTGGTGGATGAAATGCTGGCCCAATATAAGAAAAAAATTTTACCGCTTTTTAAAAAATACAAAACTGATTTGACGGAAAACCAGGTGCTTACGCTGGCATCGATTGTCGAGCGTGAAGCGGTGGTGCATGATGAACGCCCCAAAATTGCGGCGGTCTATCTTAACCGTTTTCGCATGGGCAAGCGCTTAGAAGCGGATCCCACGGTGCAATATGCTTTGGGCTTTGCTTTGCGGGAAAACCGCTACTGGAAAAAAGGGCTGACTTATTCGGACTTAAAAATTAGGTCGCCCTACAACACGTACAAGAACGCGGGTTTACCCCCCGGGCCAATTTGTAACCCAAGTGTAAAATCGGTGGAGGCCGTGCTGAACCCGCAACCGGACTTTGATGCCTTGTATTTTGTGGCGGATAATACCGGGCGGCATGCTTTTTCCCGCACGTTTGATGAGCATCGGCGTCATATTAAGCGAATCCGCGGACAATAATATTTTTGAAGCAAATAAAACCCCCTGCTTGTTGGCAGGGGGTTTTTTGTGTGGAATTGTTAGCGGTGTCGGCCCCCATGGCCGCCGCCGTGCGATCCGTGCGAGCCGGAGAATCCACCCCCACGTGATCCTGAAAATCCCCCTCTGTGCGATCCGCCGGAAGTGTGATTTGCTCCACCAAAGCTATTGCCTCCAAAAGTGCGGTGGGCCGCTTCATTGGAAGGACGGTGCGGTGCGCTTGCACCGGCATGTCCGTTGGAAGAACGGCTAGGTGCGCTGACGCTTGAATGCCCTGCAGAAGGCCGATGGGCTGCGCCGGAAAATCCCCCTGCCGGGCGATCCGGGTGCGTAAAGCTGCTTCTTCCAAAAGTGCGGTGGGCCACTTCATTGGAAGGACGGTGCGGCGTATGAATGGCAAAATTGCCGTCACGATTACCGGAAAAACCGGAATGCCGCCCGGAGCCATTGGTTGGGTCAGAGCTCATGCGTGTGGCTTCATGGCGCGCATCCACCCGGGTGTGCACCTCGGGAGAGATGTGTTCCCGTGTGATAGCGGTGTGCGTGCGGTCTACCAAACCATGTCCGCCGCGGTGTCCACCGTGTGAGCCGTTATCTCCTCCGGCAGGCGGGTTGCTCCCGGGATTGTCATTTCCACCGGGATTATGGCCCCCATTGTTTCCGTGGCCCGGATTGCCGTTGTCCCCGTTGTGTCCACCGGGGTTATGACCATGTCCGCCATTGTCACCGTTGTGTCCACCGGGGTGATTTCCGTGGCCTCCCTGTCCACCGGGATGATGACCGGGGTTTGCACCGGGGTTATGGCTGTGTCCTCCCTGTCCGCCGGGTTTATGACCGTTGCCGCCGGGGCGATGCCCAGGTCTTCCACCGGGGTGATGGCCGGGGCGGTGTCCGCCCGGATGTACAGCCGGCGGGCGGTGCCCATGATGTACGTGTGGCGGCCGATGCCCTCCGTGATGGATAATTACAGGCGGACGGTGCCAATACCAAGCCCATACATAGGGGCGGGGATCGTAGAAACTAAAATAAATGCCCGACCAATAATAATCCGGATACCAAGGGTCATAAGGCCACAGGAACGGCTCATCCACTCTCCAGCGGCGATGATGGAGCCAGGAATTGTAATACGTGTCATCATAATAAATGCCAACGTTCCAAGTTCCGTTGTAGTATGTATTGGATACGCGCGTACGTAAATCTTGCGCAATGGTTGAAGTATAGCCATAGCGGTTGGCATAATTAACAAACCGGGCGCAATTTTCGGTCGGTTCCTCCTGTAAGCAAACGGAAGAAATAATGGCTTGTACACGGGTTTGTTCTTCAGCCGTGGCAGGATCTACATATAATTGGGGCCACAAGTCTGTTGCTTTGGAAGCTAATTCATAGACGGCTTGTGAAGGATCGTGCGATAAAATTTCTGCCAGTATCGCGCGTTTGAGTGAGAGGATATCTTGTTTGGCGGCGGAATTATCGCTACGTTTTTGCCAGTGCTTCCAGAAGGTTTTTAAGTCTTTTTGACTATCTGGATGTCCAAAGAATGCGCCCATGTAAGAGCTCATAAAATAGAACGTATCATCCCGGTCAATTGCCGCCATAAAATCATACGTATCGCCGGCCTGGTCCGGGTTTCCCCAAAACGCATCCAAACGGTCTGGCAACGGGACAATGCTTAACAGAGGGCGTTTGTGCCAAATGGCCATGGTGGGTAAAAGTAGTTCACCACCATAATCATTTTTGCGTTTGGCATAATAATCCTGTAGCAAAGCAATAGAAGCTTGTTGCGGACTTACGCCGTATTTTCCGGCAAAGTCCGCTGTGAACGCGTGAAATAGAGCGCTGTAGGCGGTGGCTTCTTCGCTCTCGTGCACTAAGCTAAGTACATAGGACCCCCAGGAAAGGGAATATCCTTCCAGCTCGGCACGGAGGGCTGATTCATTGTTGTTTACCCAGTAAGAAATAAGATCCGTCTGCGAAGTACGCGCAGCGGACATTTCAGGGGTTTGTGCCAAAGACACTACCGGCAGTAGCGTGGCAAACAGGCTTGTAAATACTATTTTTTTACACAAGCGCATGACTTTCCTCCTTTGCTTACGGATATTTTTATGTGAACCAAATCAATCTAAAAACATCCTTTATTACTTTTTATAATAAAAGTGATATAAAAGTCAAACACTTGTTTGAATTTTTTTATTGCATTATGAATTTTTGTAGTGCAATGTCCGAAGAGAATTTGCCACCGCAAGCAAGGAAACACCCACATCTGAAAATACAGCCATCCACATGTTTGCAAGGCCTAAAATTCCTAAAATAAGCACCAAAATTTTAATGCCCAAAGCCAGCCAAATATTCTGCCGGATGATACGCAATGTATAGCACGCGATTTCAATGGCACTAATTAGTTGCTGGGGTTCATCCCCCATCAGCACCACATCCGCCGCCTCCATAGCTACGTCCGTGCCCGAAGCTCCCATCGCAATGCCTACATCTGCCCGTTTCAGAACTGGGGCATCATTCATTCCATCCCCCACAAAAGCGGTACAATGGGGCGCCTGTTGTTTAGCTAGGAGTTCTTCAAGTACGTGCATTTTTCCGGCGGGCAATAAGTTGCCATAAAACGTGTGAATGCCTGTTTCACGGGCGGTAATAGAAACGGCAGAGAGGTTGTCCCCGCTGACCAGAACAATTTGCTTCATCCATTTTTTGAGTTGGACAAGGGTGTTAATTGTAGTAGCTTTCAAACGGTCGCCCAGTTCAATATATCCTATATATTGACCTTGATAGGCCACGTGTACTACTGTCCCTTGCACGGATGAGACCGGAATATTAAAACGGGTTAATAGACGTTCATTTCCGGCTAATAAGCTGTGTTGCTGATAGGTTGTTTCTACACCCTCGCCTGCAACTTCGCGCACAGAGGAGGTGTTTTGCAAGGGGAGATTTAATCGTTTGCGGATGGCCTTGGCGATAGGATGATTGGAGTGCCCTTCCGCATAGGCCGCCAGTTGCAACAGTTCTTCTTGCGAATGCCCGTTTGCCGGGCAAATACGTAATACTTCAAACACTCCTTGCGTAAGTGTGCCGGTTTTATCAAAGCATACGGTTTCCAGCAGGGTTAACCGTTCTAAAAAAGAACTTCCCTTAATTAAAATCCCATGACGTGCAGCTCCCCCGATACCGCCAAAAAAGCCCAACGGTACGGACAGCACCAGCGCGCAAGGGCACGAAATTACCAAAAACACAAGGGCACGGTAAATCCACGTATGCCAACTTCCCCCGCACAAGGGTGGTATAATGGCCACTGTGGCGGCAAGAAGCACTACAACGGGTGTGTAAATGCGCGCAAAACGGGTAATAAATTTTTCGGTGTTGGATTTTTTACTGGCCGCATGTTCGGCCAGTTCCAAAATTTGTGCCACGGCTGAATTTTGATAATTTCTCGTAACCTTTACATCCAGTACACCTTCTAAATTAATCGTTCCTGCCAGTACGGCTGTGCCGGGGCCAACTACCTGCGGGCGGGATTCCCCCGTCAAAGAAGAAACATCCAACTGGCTATTGCCTTGGCAAACTGTTCCGTCCAGGGCAATCCGCTCCCCGGGCCGGACCCGTATGATTTGCCCTACTTGCACCTGTTGGGGATCGGCCTTTTCTTCCCCTTTCGCGTCAACGACGCGGGCAAAAGAAGGGCGCAAGTCCAACAGAGAAGTAATTTTCTGGCGGGAAGAGCCCGTGGCGTAATGTTGTAACTTTTCCCCTATTTGGTAAAACAGCATCACGCATACTCCTTCTGGGTATTGCCCAATGGCAAAGGCGCCTAAAGTGGCCAGGGTCATTAAAAAGTTTTCATCAAACACTTCTCCCCGCCGCAAATTGTGAAAAGACGTCAAAAGTACTTCCAAACCGCAACAAAGGTAAGCCGCCACAAACAAGATAAATTTAATTAAAAAAGAAACCGGTAAACAGGCCCCCGCAATTACCAGCAGGGCTCCAAGAACCAGTAGCCCCCACTCTTTCCACTCAACGGGCTGTTTACAACATCCTTCTGTAGCACAATGACAACTCATAAAAACTCCTTAATATGTTCTAATCCTTGATCAAAAATTGTTTTTACATGCTCATCCGCCAACGAGTAAAAAATAGTGCGGCCTTCCCGGCGGTTTTTAACAAGTTTGTTTTGTTTTAAAAAACGCAATTGATGTGAAATGGCGGATTGATTCATGTGTAATTCTTCGGCTATGTGCTGCACGCAACGTTCACAGCGAAACAAACAACACAAAATCCTAAGGCGGGTACTATCCCCAAATACCTTAAACAGGTCTGCCATGGCATAAAGTTGGTTGTCGCTAAATAAAAGAGGTGTTTTTAAGATATGTTTAGTGGTCATAGAAAGTCCATTATATATGAATATATGTTCATACAATAATATATTATATTTTTCTTACGTTGTCAATTTTCATGCTTGATAAAATTGAAAAAATTGTTATACTATTTATAGTAGGTAAAAAGGAGATTATATGAAAGGTTTTACATTGATTGAATTGTTAGTAGTAGTCATGATTATTGGTATTTTATCTTCGATTGCTCTACCCCAGTATGAAATGGTGGTAGAAAAATCTCGTGCGACGGAAGCACTTGTAAACGTAAAGGCCATCCGGGATGCTATCCAACGCCATGTACAAGAATTCCCGGAAGACGAAGAAACGGGCGTAACGAGTTTTACCCAAATTGCGGATGTGCAATTAAAAGGGGGAACCGTGAGCGATAACACTTTTGCAACGAGAGATTTTGCATATCGATTGAATGGGCCGACTTTTCAGGTGACGCGTCGTGATCAAGGCAAAACTCAAATACTTTATCAGATTAGATTTAACAGTGTACCGGAAGGTAATAATTTGATTGCTAGTCAGGATGAAAACTGCCTGGGAAAGTACAAATCGGTGTGCAGTTTGTTTGGATCAATCGAAGAATAATTAACAAATATTACCCTTACACTAGATTTAAAAACCCCGGTAACCCCGGGGTTTTTTTACAGCTTAATAAGCATTTGCGTAATTTGTTGGGTAGCTTCCAGCGGATTAGGGATGGATAAATCCGCATATGCTTTGCGCATAGCTTGTAGACCTTGCGCATCAATTCCCTGTAAACATGTTTGTAAACGTTGGGCAAAATCGGCACCTTCTTGCACGATATGTGCACAGCCGGCATCCGCTAATACTTTAGCGTTAAAGTATTGGTGATTGGCCGCTGCATGTGGAAACGGCACCAAAACCGCCGGCACTTGGCACGCAATCACTTCTGCTAAGGTGCTTGCTCCGCTGCGGCACAGCATTAAATCCACTGATTTGATAAGTTTGTAAATTTCCTCACTGTAAGCCAGTGTTTTAATGTTTGATAGGCCGGCGTAAGCAGCTTGTTGCTGTTCGTACCAACGGGTCCCTGTCAGTTGAATAAACTGCCACTGCGCCAATGATTTGACCACCGTTGGCAACGCTTCGTTGAGCCCTTTGGCACCTTGGCTTCCTCCCAAAATCAAAATAGTGGGGGTTTGCGGATTAAGCCCCAGCATAGACAACACATCCGCCCGGGATACTGACTGCGCAAATTCGGCCCGGATGGGCGTGCTGGCTAACACTGCATTTTTCAACGGATGTTTCATAGGCAGCCCCATGAGGCGTAAATCGGCAAAACGGGCGCAAATTTTATTGGATAATCCCCAAATGGCATTTGAATCATGCACAGCGGTTTTAATTCCCATTTGATGCGCACAAAAAATCAGCGGGAAGGATACATACCCCCCCATCCCCAAGGTAACGTGGGGTTTAAAGTCCCGAATGATTTGGCGCGTTTGGGCAAGGGATTGAAGCAACTTCACCACAAAACGCACGTGCCGCACAGGATTAACGGACCGGGGTAACCCGGTTAAGTTGATTTGTTTATAGGCAAGTCCGTTGGCCGATAAGGTAGCCATAGCAGGGTCATTTTGCCGTACCACAAACAGAACTTGCGCCCCTTGTTGTTGTAAGGCCTTGCCCAGCGCAAACCCCGGATAAAAATGGCCTCCCGTTCCGCCGGAAGCAATCAAAAAGCGTGTGTTTTTCATAGTCGATTCCTGTTCTTATATTGCGTTACATCTTCGCGGATATTATTTTGCTTGCTATCTACCGCGGATAAATTAAGAATAATCCCAATCATTACCAAAGTCATGACGACCGAAGTTCCCCCGTAAGAGAAGAAGGGTAGTGCAATCCCCTTGGTAGGCGCTAAGCCAATGGCCATGGCCATATTAAAAAATGCCTGGGCACATAGCGTAAGGGTCAGCCCGAAAATAACCAAACTGTTAAACGTGGTTTTGGCAATCCGCGCTAACATTACCCCGCGGATCAGTAACCAGGTAAACCCAAACACCACCAATAAAACCAGTAGGCCTACTTCCTCGCACATGACAGAAAAAATAAAATCCGTATGCGCGGCGGGCAAGTATTGCATTTTTAGTTCACTATTCCCCAATCCCTTCCCTAACCATCCCCCGGAACCGACGGCCAAAAAGGATTGCATAACTTGGTAATTGGTGCTGCTGTCCGTGTAGTTACCTATGTGCAAAAAGGAAAACAAACGGGCCCGGCGGTAAGGAACCGCCAACATTTGTATAATCACCCCTAACCCGGCGACGCCAATCATCCCGGTTACGTGCCACCACTTGGCCCCGGCCACAAACAACATCGCCAAAAATACACCCCCCATCAGGGCGGGAATTCCCAGGTCTTTTTCCAGCACAATCAGCCCAATGGTAATGCTGGCCATAATAATGGGGTGTATCATGGCCTGCCAATTTTTAGCAATTTTGCCGGATACTTTATCTAGGTAATCGGCAATATAAATAACCAGGGTTACTTTGGCAATTTCGGACGGTTGCAATTTAAAAAATCCCAAGTCAATCCAACGGTGCGTATTGGCTTGTTCTCGCGTAAACAATACAATAATGAGTAGTACCCACGTAAAGAGCAACAGATTAATGGGACGAAAAATTTTCATCCGTTGCAATCGGGTGTACATCTGCGACAAAAACCCCGCCGCCAGCAAACCCACCGCATCAAACAGAATTTGGCGTTTGACAAATTGGGTAGTTTCAAACGCGCTGGAGGAATACGTAAATAACAACCCCAAGAGCAGAAAGATAAAGCTTATTAACGCAATGGTTCCATCAAGTTTAAGCGGCCTCCATCCCTCGCGTTGTTGCCGGTAAACGCTGGGTGGTTGCATAAATGTGTTGCGCCGCTTGGGCGGCTTAGAAAATAAACGTACCATAATTAGCGAATCTTTAACGAAGCCAGTGAAAGTAACATCAGTACAATCCCTATAATCCAAAAGCGGACTATCACTTTGGGTTCCGGAATGCCCAATAATTCAAAATGGTGGTGAATGGGCGCCATTTTAAATAAGCGTTTGCCATGGGTTAATTTGAAATACCCCATTTGTAACATGACCGAGAGTGTTTCTAACACAAATAAGCCGCCCGCGATAGGGAGCAATAATTCCTGCTTTACACACAAGGCCGCTGTACCGATGACACCGCCTAAAAATAAGGAACTGGTATCCCCCATAAACACTTGGGCGGGGTAGGCATTGAACCACAAAAAACCCATACAGGCCCCAATGAGCGCCCCCATAAAAACGGTAATTTCCCCCGCGCCGGGTACATAAATAATTTTTAAGTAATCCGCAAAATTGATGTTGCCGGCTACGTAGGCAAAAATTCCGTACGTAATAGCGGTAAATACCATGCACCCGCTGGCTAACCCGTCTAACCCGTCCGTCAAATTGGTCGCGTTGGAGGTTCCCACCACCACCAGCATGGCAAAGGCAAAATAGAAGACGGATAAATTAATAAACATTTTACTCATATACGGGATAATGAGCGAAGTGGCATACTGTCCGTTGGGCGGATTGAGCGCCAAATACCCCACCACTACAATGGCGGTAAAAAGCTGGATGGCCAGCTTGATGGATGATTTCATCCCTTCCGGATTTTTTTTGACCAATTTGGTGTAATCATCCATGACCCCGGCCGCTCCTAAGGCCACGGTCGTAAACAGGAGTAACCAAATATAGCTGTTGTCCAACCGTCCCCACAGTAATACACTAACTACTAAACTAAGGAAAATTAAAATTCCCCCCATCGTAGGCGTACCGCTCTTGGATAAGTGAGAAGCCGGGCCGTATTCGCGCTCAATTTGTTGAATTTTGTACGAACGCAATTTGCGTACCACGGCAGGACCAATTAATAACGTCAGGAAGAAAGACGTAAAAATCGCGGCTCCCGTGCGAAACGTAATATAATTAAATATGTTTAAAAAGCTAATATCATCTTTGAATAAAGATAAGTAGTAAAACATAGCTAAATCTCCTTGAAGATATTTTCAAAATGCATGGAGTGAGACGCCTTGATTAAACAAGTTCCCCCCTTTTGCACCACTTTTTTTAGATCTTTGATCCATTCTGCCGGGGTCAGCCCGTACCACATTTGCAATCCGGTTACATCCTGCAAACGTTCGTAGGCGTATTTCATTTCTTTGCCGGCTAAAAAGACGTAACTAACGCCGTTATCCAAAATATGACGGGCTACCAGCCGGTGATATTCTTTACTGGTTTTACCCAGTTCTTTCATATCGCCCAGTACCGCAATGCGCGGCTGCTTGGTGGATTTGCCTAAAATTTCCAGTGCGTTTTTCATGCTGGCCGGGTTGGCGTTGTAACAGTCCAAAATAAATTCGGTTTTCCCTTTTTGGACACGTTCCATCCGCATGGGCATAGGTGTGAATGCCGCTAGGCCCTTTTTGATATGATCCATATAAATGCCCAGGGCAATGGCAGCCGCACAGGCGGCGGCCGCATTAAGTTTGTCGTGCCGTTCCAACTGACGGTCTAATAAATAGGCCTCGCCTTTGTACGTGAACGCAAATTGTTCCGTTTCTAAAATGCGTAAATCGGCTCGTTCATTAAAACCAAATGAAATGTGCTTTCCTTTAAATTCTGTATCCAAACGGGATAACAACGCATCGTCGCTGTTATAGACCAACGTGCCTCCAAAATTAATAAACTGGGCAATTTCCGTTTTGGTTTTGTAAACGGTTTCCAAATCGTGGAACGATTCCAAGTGAGAAGGCCCCACGTTGGTAATAACCGCTACATCCGGTACGGCCAATGCGGCGGTTTCCGCAATATCTCCCGGATGGGAAGCCCCTAATTCAAACACTCCGTATTGGTGTTTGGGTTGAATTTCCAGCAAAGAAAACGGAACCCCAAACTGATTATTTAAATTGCCCATATTGGCAATGGTTGGGCCGGCTACTTCGCAGATGGCGCGCAACATTTGTTTGGTGGTACTTTTGCCGTTGGAGCCCGTGATAGCAGCCACTTTTAACGTACTGTTAACGCGGTGGTATTTGGCCAGTTCCTGCAACGCTTTGAGTGCATTATCTACCCAAATAAATGAAGCCGTTTGCTTGGCCGGGACTTTGTATCCTTTTTCAGCAATGATGACACTGGCGCCTTTTTTAAGAACCTCCGGGATGAACTGGCGGGCATCGAACCGCTCCCCTTTTAATGCAACAAAGCAATCCCCTTTCCCGACGATACGGGAATCTGTTACTAACGAGGTAACTAAGGTTTTCGGGTTCGTCGATTCTAACACGCCCCCGGTTATATCTGCAATTTTTTGAACTGTCCAATGTAACTTCATAATTCACTCCTATTATTCAAAATCAAGTTGGTCAGGTTGCACCCCTTTCCATACCAGCAAGGGCTCGGCAATTTCTTTAAACACCGGGGCCGCCGCCGTGCTACCAAACGCATATACTTCTGGATTATCCAAAATTACTAAAATGGTAAATTGCGGTTTAGAGGCCGGCACCATGCCGCAAAAAGAAACTACGTGGTTGCGCTTGGCATAGCCACCTTCTTTGGAAAGTTTTTCGGCCGTGCCTGTTTTGCCGGCTACATTATACCCTTTAATTTGGGCCCGCTTTCCCGACCCTGTTTCTACAACGCTCTGCAGCAACGCACGCATCGTTTTGGAAGTTTCCTCACTAATGACGCGGCGAATCTTTACCGGTTTGGCTTTCTTTTCCACCTTACCCCCCGTATATTCAATACGGTCCACTAAATGAGGTTGCATTAAATATCCCCCGTTAGCAATGGCGGAATAAGCCGTAATTAGCTGGATCGGCGTAATGGCGATACCATACCCGTATCCTTTGGTAGCCAAATCTACTTTTGTCCACGTGTTGTAAGGGGCTACGCTGCCCTTGGCTTCCCCGTTGAAATTAATATCGGTCTTGCTGCCAAACCCAAATGCTTTAAAGTAAGAGAACAGCGTTTTGGGGCCAATTTCCAGTGCTACTTTCCCGGCCCCAATGTTGGAGGACAATTGCAAAATTTCCGCCAGTGAAAGATAATCTTTGGTGTGCTGTTTGTCTTTCACTACAAACCCTTTGGCCACTTCCCAATTGCGCCCTTCCATGTAGATAGACGCATTGGGCGCCACCACGCCCGCATCAATTGCCGTGGCAATGGAAATACCTTTTAACGTGGAGCCCGGCTCATAGGTAAATTGAAACGCCAGGGATTGACCGTCTTTTACCGGGTAAGAAGCCGCCGCTAAAATGTTGCCGGTATTAGGGTCCTGCACCAAGGCAATGGCGCGGTCCGGATGGATTTTTTCAACGGCTTTTTTCAGTGCCCGTTCCGCATAAAACTGGGCGGTTTCATCAATGGTTAAATAGACGTTACCCACGTTGATTTTTTCTTTGAGGTGGCGGTCATAAATAATATCGCCCCGGGCGGAACGGCGTGCGCGCTTTTTGCTAATATCCTGGGTCAATTCTTCGTTGTACATTTGTTCAATGCCCGAAAGACCTACATTTTTGGAGTTGGCCTCGCCCAGTAAATCCAGTGCGCTTTTGCCAAATGGGTGAATGCGTTCATATTCCGGGGTTAATTCCATCCCTTGCCCCAGTGCTTTACGGCGTACCGCAGCTAATTGCATGTAAACATCTGGTTTAATCTTTTTGGCTACAAAAAAGAAATTTTTGGATTTATTCCATTTTTTGTTAATCTCGTTAGCGGGCATTCCCAGCGTTTGTGCCAAAAAAGAAACAGTAGCATTTTTATCTTTGACGTAACGTTTTACAATGCCGCAAGAGTGGGTGCGTACCGATTCGGCCAGTGAACGCCCATTAACGTCATAGATGGCGCCGCGCAGACGGTCTTCCGCCAAGTAATTATAAATAGCGCGTTCAGCTTTGGAAGAATATTCATCATGCCGAAAAAGTTGTAAATAACATAGCCGCCCGGTAATTAGGATGGGCCCAAGCAGCATCAAGGCCACCACAATGCGCATGCGTTTTTTTGCATTAAAAACGGCCGGAGCGGAAAAGCGGTTTCGTTGCAGCAATCTCATTTTGATTCATCCAATAAAATAATTTCGTGGGGTTCGGGTTGTACAAATCCCATGTGTTCCTGGGCATAGGTGGTAATGGCTTCCGGGCTGGACAGACGCGAAATTTCCAATTGTTCATACTGGTTGCGCGCTTCTTTTACTTCCACTTCCTGTTGCAGTTTACTGACCACACGGCCGGAACGGATGACACTAACGTGTACCACCGTAATTAAAAATAACCAACCGAAAATACAAACCACAGCTATAAAAATTTTCATACTCTTTCAATCACCCGTAACTTGGCACTGCGTGCCCGACGATTTTGCTTTACTTCTTCATAGGTGGGGGCCAGGGCGTGTTTGTTTACCAGTTTCCACCCCCCGCCTGCCACTAAGGTTTTAAATTGATTTTTTACCAGGCGGTCTTCCAACGAGTGGAACGTAAGCACGGCACAGCGTGCCCCCGGTTTTAATAATTGTTCAATAACTTTAGTAATTTGTGCTACGTTGGAAAATTCTTGATTACACGCAATGCGTAGCGCCTGGAAAATTTGCGTTGCCGGGTGAATACGCCCACGTTGCGGCCCAAGCACACTTTCTGCCACTTGTTTTAACTGAAGCGTTGTTTGCACAGGTTGCGTGCGGCGATAAGTTACAAGGGCGTGGGCTACCTGTGCGGCGCGGCGCTCCTCCCCGTACTCTTTAAAAATTCTTTCCAGTTCTTCCAAGCTCCACGTGTTTACAATGGTGGCGGCCGTGAGCGGTTGGGTGGTATCAAAGCGCATATCCAAGGGTCCCTCGCGCAGTAAACTAAACCCGCGGGACGGATCATCGAGCTGGTAAGAACTTAGCCCCAGGTCAAACAACGCTCCGTCTAGGGCCTGGACCCCTTGTGCGGCTAACACTTCCACGGCTTGGCTGTAACTGGCATGGCAGGGCGTTAAGCGTGCATCCTGCACACGTTCTTGTGCCATTTGCAAGGCCTGTGGATCTTTATCAAACCCGTAAATGTGCGCGTGCGGGGCTAATTGGGATAAGAAAAATTTCGTATGTCCACCCAACCCTAGCGTGCCGTCCATGTAGATTCCTTCCGGGCGGGTTAACAAGAGTTGTGCAATTTCAGCGGCCATAATGGGAATATGCGTCCAAGGTTGCGTCATACGTTTCCCCCTTGTAGCTGGCGTACTTCCGGCAATATTTTGCCTTCCCGGTATGCTTTTTGTAAATCGTGCAACCACACATTTTGTAACGTGCTTACTTTGTTAAAAGGCATTCCGTAAGCGCGGTACAAGGCCTGATAAACTGGTGTGCCGGCTTTGAGTTCGGAACAGAATTTATAAAACTCATCACGGGAGCGGGTGTTTAATAAGTAATCTACTAAGCTGTACGATTGTGTGTACCAAAGTTCTGCTTGTTCTTTTGGATAAGCCTTGAGTGTTTGCACGGACATCATTTCTTCAAAGGGAATTAGTTGCCCCGTTTCCAAAATAAATTTTAATTGATTGATGATATAAACAGGTTTTTGCTTGGAAGCATAAATCTGCATATACACCGCCATCCCTTCCGAAAGCCACAACGGTGAAATTTGAGGCAGAAAGTATTGATCAAAATATAAATGTGTAAGTTCATGTATGGACAGCGCATAAAACCCCGTTTTTTCAATTACGTACATGGTGTCGGACTGTAAATCCGAGGAGGCCCCACTCCAGGCGGGACGTTTGGTATAGTCGATGTAAGATTGTTTCTTGCTAAAAATCATGACTAAAATCTTACCCGGCTTAACTACTACGGTAAACGGGGTTAAATCCAGCATCAAATTGGCGTGTATTTTATCAAAAATTTCTTTAATTTTAGGCGTAACCGGGGATTGTTCCCTGTAAATGAGATAAAAGAGCGTATCCCCCGTCAAAAAACCGGGCGGCGGCGGCAACCAGCGTACTTTTTGGGCTGAATTTGCCGGGCGGTACGCTTCCATCGGTATGGTATCATCTGCCGAACTCGCAGAAGACGTGGACGAAATCCGTTCCAACCCGGTTACCAGTTGGCTTACTTGGGCCGCCGGTGCTTGGGGAATTTCTTCCTGCGGTTCGGTGGCGGTCGGTGACGGTGGTAGTGAAATATCCGGCTGCATTTCTTGGGCCCGTCCGCGGTATTGTTCATCTTGAGGGGCAAACGTGCTGGTCGGTTCACGTTTTTGGGAATCAAACCGTTTCGGCTCGGTGGTTAAGGAACGCACAATGTCTTGCATATCAAAGCCATGCGCCACCAAGGTGCCCAGCCCTGCTAAGCACATTCCAAGCCCTGTAAGTAATATCCACCCTTGTTTACGCATCGTTCTTCCTAAATAGTACCAAATGCCGGGTTTTGTTGTCGCACGGGAGTGAATAGGCCACGTCCTTTAAAAAGTGGCCTTGCAGGGGCTTTGCCTGTGCGGTTTGTGGGTTTTCCCCCTGGAATGCCACAAACAGTCCCCCTTCATGTACCGCATCCAAACAGATATTAATAATATCCGGCAATGTCCCCATGGCGCGTTCCGTTACACAATCAAATCCAAAGTGGGTGCCTTGCCCCAGGCGGGCCTGTTTTACCTGAATATTGGAAATGTTGGTCTGTAAAGCGGCCCAATTCATAAATTTACAGCGTTTTTCCAAACTTTCAACTAGGGTAAGACGCGCTTGCGGAAGGGCCACCGCCAGGGTAAACCCAATATATCCGCACCCCGCCCCTACGTCGGCTATGTTGGCGTGGGTATAACCGGCTTGCCCAAGCTGATGGGCGGCTACTAATCCGTCACAGATATGCCGGGTGATTACTTCGTCAAACGAGTGGGCACTGGTTAAATTCAAAAAATCTTTTTTCCCCCACACACACCAAGCAAAAGCCAGTAATTGTTCCAGTTGTTTTTCTTGCAATGTCAGCCCCAGGGAGTCGGCAAAATCAAGCAGTTTTTTTTGCATGTTGCAACCTCCTAAAGCGTTCAATGTGTACCGCCAAGAGCTGAATATCCGCCGGTGTTACACCCGGGATACGGCTGGCTTGCCCCAGCGTTTGCGGCTTAACCGTACGCATCTTTTGGGCACTTTCAAATAATAAGCCCCGCACGGCGGCCGGATCAAATCCTTCCGGGATTTTAATATGGTCCAACTCCGCCAGTTTTTGAGCATCTTTTTTGTTGCGTTCAAAGTATCCGGCGTACTTGGCCTGTACATTGGCATAGTGTTGTGCTTTGGCCAAGCTCCACGGGCCCAAGTCCAGGGACGTATCGGGTTGCTTACCGGCACAAAGTGTTTCGCACAAATGTTGGTAATTTTCAAAGGCAGATTTGTATTTTTCGTCAATTAGCCCTAATTTTAATCCGTGGGGTGTTAGGCGTAAGTCGGTATTATCGTTGCGCAGTAAAATGCGGTATTCCGCGCGCGAGGTAAACATGCGGTAGGGCTCGTTGACGCCTTTGTTGACCAGGTCATCAATCAGTACCCCAATGTATGCCTCATCCCGGCGTAACACAAAGGGCTCTTTGCCTTGTACAAAATGCGCCGCATTAATGCCGGCCATCAACCCCTGTCCGCCGGCTTCTTCGTACCCGGTAGTACCATTGATTTGCCCCGCCAAAAATAGGCCGGGTACCCGTTTGTGTTGCAACGAAGGATAGAGGTCTTTCGGGTCTGAAAAATCATACTCCACTGCATAACCGGGCCGCGTGATGGGGCATTTTTCCATGCCCGGTACGGACGCAATCAGCGCGCGTTGTACATCTTCGGGCATGCTGGTTGAAAAGCCCTGGATATAATATTCCTCGGTAAAAAATCCTTCCGGTTCTAAAAATAACGGATGGGAAGTAACCTCCGGGAATTTTTTTATTTTGTCTTCCACCGACGGACAATAGCGCGGGCCCTGGCTGTGGATGTTTCCCCCGTAGAGGGCAGAACGCATGAAATTGTCGCGCAGAATTTTATCGGTTTCCAATGTCGTGTGGGTGATGTAGCATTGGCCAAATTGTTTATGTTCCAACTCTTTTACATCCGTAAAATGGCTCATGGTCCACAAGGGCGTATCGCTGGGTTGTGGGCGGAATTTGGAATAATCCAGCCCCCGCGCGTTAATGCGCATGGGAGTGCCTGTTTTAAAGCGGGAAATTGTCAGTTGTAATTCTTCACGCAAATTTTTGGAAAGCGCGTTGGAAGGCATATCATTATACCGTCCGCCCGGTGTCATCACCGTGCCAATGTGGATGGTGCCCGCCAAAAAGGTACCGGTGGTTAAAATAACACTGCGTGTTTTGTAGAATGTGTTGCGCAATGTAAGCACACCGTTCACCCCTTTGTCGTCGGTCGCAATTTTGACAACTTCATCTTGCATGATGTCTAAACGGGGTTGTTTTTCTAAAAAGTGTTTAAACGTAAATTGGTAAATCTTTTTATCGCATTGTACCCGTGGGGAGTGAACCGCCGGGCCTTTGCCTGTGTTTAGCATGTGGTAATGCAAGGAAGATAAATCCGTCACGCGGCCCATGGCTCCGCCCAGGGCATCAATTTCGCGTACAATTTGCCCTTTGGCAATTCCGCCAATAGAGGGATTGCAAGACATTTGGGCAATGGTATCTAAGTTTTGGGTAAGTAGCAAGGTGCGTGCACCTAATTTGGCGGCCGCCAAAGCGGCCTCGCATCCCGCGTGTCCGCCCCCAATGACTATTACCTCATATTGATCTTCACAAACAAACATTTACTTCCCCATGCAAAATTTAGAAAATATAATTCCAAGCACATCATCCGGCGTAACTTCACCTAGCAAATCTTGTAAATAATACAAGGCCTTGCGGATGTGTTCGGCTAATAACTCGCCTCCGGCATCCAGGTGCAAGAGGGCTTCTTCCAAATCGGTTTGTGCGCGCAGCAGGGCTTCGTAATGGCGCAAGTTTGAAATCAAGATACCGTCAGCTGTTTGTGCGCTGTTCATATCTTTCACAAGCAAATCTTTGAGGGCTTGCACTCCCTGACCTGTTTTACAAGATACTTCCACCACGTCTAAACCTTGGGTGTCCGCCGGCAAATCCAACGGAACAATCGTCTTGTCGGTTTTGTTACGCACAATGAGAATGCGTTTATGCTGGTCCTTAATTTGTTGCCACAAATTGTGTTCGGCCTCGCTAATACTTAATGAACCGTCAGTCACCCAAATAATCACATCGGCCCGTTGCATGGCGTGCACGGTGCGGCGCATGCCTTCTTGCTCGGCAATATCAACAGCGTGATCACGAATGCCGGCCGTATCGGTAAGAATAATTTTTTGTCCGTTAATTTCCAACGTTTCTTCTACGGTATCGCGGGTAGTGCCGCTCTGTTCGGACACAATGGCCCGGTCAAAACCCACCAGGGCATTGAGCAAGCTGGATTTACCGCTATTGGGTACACCCACCAAAGCTACTTTAAGCCCGTCTTTAATAAGCCGCCCTACCGAAAAAGTATCGGCCAATGCTTGGATGTGGGTGAGCACTTGTTGAATTTGCTGTGAAATGAAAGCGGAGGAAAGGGGTTGCATTTCTTCATCTACATCATCTAGACGGACCTCAATTTGAGCCAGTAATTGCGCCAAAGTTTGTTTGAGTTGGGTTAAACGGGCCGACAGTTTACCGTCCAGCGTATGGATAGCCAAACGGTGTGCGGCCTGATTGCCGGATGCAATTAAATCACAGACGGCCTGGGCTTCCACCAAGTCCATTTTCCCGTTTAAGAAAGCCCGCTGGGAAAATTCCCCCCGCCTGGCCGGCCGTGCCCCGTAGGCGCAGAGCAGTTCAAGCAAGCGGCCTTTGATGTATGGGGAACCATGAATGGCTATTTCCACCACGTCTTCCCCTGTAAATGAATGGGGTGCCTGAAAATAAGTGACTAGGGCTTTGTCGAGCACTTCTTTCCCGTCTAACAAGGTAGAGAAAGTTTGCATGCGCGGTTGCCAGGTGCGTACGCGTGCTACAACCCGGTTGAGCAAATCCAAGGCCAACGGCCCCGATATCCGGACAATAGCCACAGCTGCGCTGGCGGCCCCTGTGGAAACAGCACAAATGGTATCTGTCATATGTATATATTTTAGCAATTTAGTACGCGTGAGGAAAAGTATTTTGGCCCCCGTATAAGAGGCCGCAACGCGCTACGGTATAATTGGCAAACCCGGTAAATAGAACCGGCCTCGACCGTTATTAAATGATTAGTTTATGATCCAAAGTAGCTTAACGTAATGCCCGTTTGAAAAGAAATCAAGTTGGCAAGCAAGGCCAACACCCACGGATTGAGTACGTTGTAGGAAAGATAACGGCGGTAAATCCACCCTTCTACCAGCACCACACCCATTTCCAGTAGAAAAATAAGGGGCCAGGCAACGGACGGATAAAACAGAAACAATACATCCGCCACAAACACGACAGGCGGATTGGTAAGCATATTAGCGTACAGGGCCACTAAAAAGTTTTGCTTTCCGCGCACGCGCAGTAGGGCCAATACACCCAGTTCAATAACTACAGTAAGCAGTAAAGAAGTTACCAAGCTAATCAACATATTTTTTACTCCACTTTAACGCCGGGACTAACAGCGCGGCCGATATAAGCCCCAGCATACTTAACCCCACGGGGGATGCCAGCAATTTTACCCCCAAGAATGCCGGCACGCTTCCTACAAATAGCGCGGCGGTTAAAATCCCGAAGGCAAACCCTTTATTGTGGGGCATCAAACGGGCTAATACGCTTAGCGTTAGCGGCATGGTCATATTAAACCCAATCAAGGCCAGTATCCCCGCAGACGCATGGTCGAAGGCAAATAAAAACATACCGGCCGCAACCAGTAAAGAGACCGTTGCCGTACGTACAAAACCCAATCGGTCCCCTATCAATCCCCCCAGCATCTTCCCCAGCACTACTGCGCTCACAGCCAGCAAACTCCACCCAAAACCCGTTTTCCAGGAAAAAGCGGTTAAACAACCCACATAGCTACGCAAACATACGGTGCAAATTAAACAACCCGCCACCAGCCATTTTCCGCTTGTGAAGGTTGGCCATTGCATGGGCAAATTGCTTACGTTTGCGTGGATTTTAACATACAAACAGCTTAACAAAACGGTACTGGTCAAAAGCAGTCCAATCACTAGGGGTGTATAATCGAGCATATACCGCCCAAAGAATAAACCCAATGCCCCGGTAGCAACAAAAATACCTACACTGGTGGCACGTTTCGGGCTGAGATTGAGTACATCTATTCCGCCTCCCAGGTGGAACAGCGCATTGCCAAGCCCCGCAATCACACACGCATAAAACGGTTGTACCCAACATGCAAAAGCCAATATAACTAACATACAGCCCGCCGCCGACACCAGCGCGTTTTTATTAAATCGGTCCGCCACAATGCCCAAGGGCATCTGCATAAAGAAGGCAAAAAAATTGTAGCTGACAATGGCTAAAAATAATGAAACCTGATGCCGAGCTGCCAAAGAAACTACTAATGCCATGCAGGAAAAATCTACTACAAAATGCACCAAACTATATGCCAGCACAATCTGTTTGGATAAGGAAGATTTTATAGGCATATTTAAGAGTGTTGGCGTGTTTTTTTGCTGTGCAGTAAAAGGAGTAGCGCGCCTATACATAGTAACAGCGCTACCAGCCCCGGAATAAGTAGCGGGGAAACGGAGGAGGGCTGATTAGCAGAAGTAGGTTGATCCGCTACTACGTCGGCTTGAGCGTCTGGAGCCGTAACCTGCACGGATGTGTGTTGCGTTTGCGGAGGTTGTTGGGGCGTATTGACCATGGGGGACGGCCGTTTTACAACAGTAGAGGTTGCTTGCAGGGTATTATCATCTTCCT
The DNA here is from genome assembly GCA_045116875.1 of Elusimicrobiaceae bacterium. Taxonomy (GTDB): domain Bacteria; phylum Elusimicrobiota; class Elusimicrobia; order Elusimicrobiales; family Elusimicrobiaceae; genus Avelusimicrobium. The sequence continues at coordinate 31,951 of JBGUMP010000003.1, forward strand.
CGGCAACGGCAATATCTTCCAGTTCATTGGGAGCGTCGGGCAATAGTTTATCACAATCCATGGCATACCATTGATGTTTGTTCCACATTTGCAGGGAGCCCAACTCTTTGCATTTTTCCAAGCGTTCTTCACGGGGCAGATTGCGTAAAACACTTAAGCGCTGTTCAAATTCCGGGTCAATTAAGTCCGCCCATCCGTAAACGCTGCCCAGCACCAGTAACATCCCAAGGATTACATACATTTTTTTCATCAATTCCTCTTATAATACGCGCCGTGCGCTAAGTTTGCGCGCACGCCACAATAAAACGCAGGCAAAAGCGCATAAAACTGCTGCCAGTAACCCGGCTATCGCTACGTTGTAAGTAGAAGATTGGCTCGTTTGCGGGTTTTCATCCGTTGTGGGGGCGGCATCCGGTGTAGTTTGTTTGGTTGTTTCGGTGGACTTGTTTAATAGCTCGTCACATTGGAGCATATTCCATTTCTTTTTGCTGCCAATGACGTTCGACCACGCTTCAATGTCAGGGAAATTCCTTTTTAGTTCCTTGCATTCTGCCAGTTTTTCTTCGGTGGATAATTTATCTAACCCTTCCCACCAAGGGGTTTCGCCGGGTCTAATTATATCTGCCCGCGAAACGCCAACACACAAGGTTAGTAAAAAAACAGTTGCCAAAAGTATTTTCTTCATAATTTCCTCTATTTTAGCTTCAGTGCCAAATCGTGTAAGTCCGTGATTTGCGTGAGCGTTAATTTACCCAGTTTACTTTTTTCTTCTTTGGTGACCGGGGCACAAAAAGCTTGCGTAAATCCTAGGCGTTGTGCCTCTTCGAGCCGGCGGTCAATTAACGGCACCTTAGCTACCTGCCCCAAGATGCCCACTTCCCCCATAAATACGTGATTGTAGGGAATGGCAATTTCTTTGCAAGAAGAAATCACTGCCGCACAGATCGCTAAATCCAAGGCGGGATCTTTAAGTTTCACTCCCCCCGCAATACTTACGTAAATGTCTTTATTATCTAAGGGCAGACCTATGTGCTTTTCCAGGGCGGCAAACAAAACCAAACAGCGGTTAATATCTACCCCCGTGGTTACGCGGCGCGGATACGGATAGTGCGTTGGTGAAACAAGGGCTTGAATTTCGGTCAGCAACGGGCGCGAACCTTCCAGCGCCATGGAATAGGCGCGGCCTTTGAGGGCTTTGTCGCGCGAGGTTTGGCTAAAATATTCGCTGGGGTTGTCCACCGATTCTAACCCGTGACCCGTCATTTTAAACAGGCCTATTTCGCCCGTGGATCCAAAGCGGTTTTTGTGCGGGCGTAACAAACGCAGTACGTTGTCTTTTTCGGTATCAAAGTACAACACACAGTCTACCATGTGTTCCAAAATTTTAGGGCCGGCCAGTTCGCCATCCTTGGTAACGTGTCCTAACACAAAGGTAATAATCCCTTTGGGCTTGCACAAGCGTACCAGTTCGCTGGTACATTCGCGCACTTGGGCAATCGTTCCGGCGGAAGAAGTAAATTCCGGATGATAGACGGTTTGGATGGAATCCAAAATTAACACTTCGGGCTGGATGTTCTCAACGGACTGTACAATTTTTTGGATGTCCGTTTCACAATGCAAGAAAATATTTTCCCCTTTTACCCCCAGTCGTTGAGCACGGCCGGAAATTTGGTTAATACTTTCTTCCCCGGAGATATAGAGCACTTTGTGCGTGTGGGCCAGTTGTGCCGCTACCTGCAGCATGAGTGTACTTTTACCAATGCCGGGCGCCCCTGCCAGTAGCGTAAGTTGCCCTTTAACAAGCCCACCCCCCAGCAAGCGGTCAAACTCGCTAATGTGGGTAGCGATGCGTTCTTCCTGCACGGTTTTACTGTGGGAAAGCTCAATAACCTCGCTGGAAAAATCCGTAAAGCTGCGCGTGCGTTTGGTTGTCTGCTTAGTTTCTTGTGCTTTGACTTCTTCCACTAAGCTATTCCACTCTCCGCAGTCCGGGCATTTGCCCGCCCATTTGGGGGCTTCGTATCCGCATTTTTGACAGACAAACACCGTTTTAAATTTCATTACTTGCTCCCGGCTACAGCCGCTAAACCAAAGAAGGAAGAAATGTCCTGGTCGTTGAACGAGACGTTGGCACGAACGGCAAAGTTGTTGGTTTCCAGTGCGTCGCGTGCCCAGGCCCCTACGCTAAAGTATTTATTAAAGCGGAAGTCCACCCCATAGCTGATATTGGGTTTATTGAAGTGGCGGCCGTTAATAGTTCTGTCGCGGCCCCAATCCGTAAATTCGCCGGTTAGGGTGAAGCGGTCCAAGAATTGGTGGTTGTAGAACGGTTTTAACTCTAACGCAACGCCGCCTGCGCCGCGGATTAACCCGGCCGAGAATTTAGCCCACTGATTGTACAATCCCAAGCGGGCATCAAATTTATTCTTTTCTAAATAATCTCCTTCGTCAAGCGTGTCATCTTCGTTGCCGATATTGGCCATCCCTACGTGATAGAAGGTGTACCCACTGGGGGTATAGATGTCTAAACCCAAATCACTGGTGGAAAGTTTAGGGTCCGGCATGTAGAAGAAGTCGTAATCCCAATACACCTGGAAGCGGCTCATTTTACCCACCACGGTTTTAACTTCGGCCATGGTAGAACGCAAGTCGGACACGGTTTGTTTCACTTCGGTTTTCATATCCGAATCTTTGACCAAGCTGCCAATGACGCCTTCCCCATTATCGATACTGGTTAACAAATCGGAAAGCTTTTGGGCGGCCACATCTAAACTTTGCACAGAATTAGTTAAATACGGGCGCATAGCGGCAATCATTTGGTTCAGATTAGTAGATAATTGGCGCAACTCGTTCATGGTTTGGTTGAGTTGGCTGCCCAACATACCGTTGTTGTTTACACTATCCACAAATTCTTTGATGCTACCCATCGTTTGCGCAATCATTACATCCATCGGGACGTCATTTACACCGTCGATATAGGCATTGGGTTGCAAAATGGAAGCACCCGGGTACCCTTGTACAATTTTTAAGTATTTACTGCCGATAATCCCGGTCATAACTACGCTAAATTGGGCCCCTTGGCGGATGTGGACGTCTTTGTTAATTTGCGCCACTACAATCACGTCTTCGCCTTCTATTTTTATCTTTTTAACTTTGCCTACTTCCACCCCGGCCAACTTGACCGGTGCTTTAATCGGCAAGCCGGATACATCCGCAAACTTGATGTTCAAATCATAGGTGCGCGTAACGGAAAGCCCCCCCAAAAAATAGAGGGAAAACCCAAAGAGCACCAACCCTATTACTGTGAATATTCCTAATTTTGTTTCTGCTGTCATATGTTATTCCTTCATTAATTTCATTTGAATCGGCCCGTGGCTCGATCCCGTAACAAATTGTTTCACGTACGGATTATCCGTCTTGCGGAAATCCTCTGCCGTACCATGCAGTAAAATATTTCCTTCGTACAAGAAGGCAATGTAATCGGCAATTTTAAACGCAGAATGCATGTCGTGCGTAATAACGATGGAAGTAACCCCCAGCTTGGCTTTGAGGTCAATAATTAAATCGCTGATAATGTCCGACATAATCGGGTCCAACCCGGTGGTGGGCTCATCATACAAAATGACCTCGGGCTCCACGGCCAGCACGCGGGCCAAAGAGACCCGTTTCTTCATCCCGCCGGAAAGTTCACTGGGGTTTAACTTGGCTACATCTTCCTTAAGCCCCACCAGGGCTAATTTTTCTTTGATAATGCGCGGGTATTCGCTTTCGGGCACATCGGTTAAATATTTCAGCCCAAAGGTTACGTTTTGACCGACGGTCATGGAATCAAACAGGGCGCCCTCTTGAAACAAGTACCCAAATTTTCTGCGTACAGCCGCCATGCGCATTTCACTTTTTATTTTGGTAATATCGCGCCCGTCCACCAGGATTTGCCCGCTGGTGGCCTCCAACAGCCCAATCAAACATTTAATCAGCGTGCTTTTGCCGGAACCGGAGCCGCCCAAAATGCAGGTGGTTTTCCCTTTGGGGACAACCAAGTTCACGTCTTTTAGCACGTGTTTATCGCCAAATGTTTTTTGTAAATGTTTAATTTCTATCATGCTAAATTCCAAATGCCGTTAAGATAGCGGTTAAGAAATAATCCAACACTAAAATCAGTACAATGGTGGTAACTACCGCCCCCGTAGTGGATTTACCGACTCCTTCCGCCCCGCCGCGTGTGCTAATGCCTTTGTAACAGCACACCGTTCCAATCATCAACGCAAAGAAGAAGGTCTTAATAAATCCGTGCATAAAATCGGCCACGTCCATAAAGGAAGTAATATCGGTTAGATATACCTCACCCGGAATGCCTAACGCATAAACGGCTACCAAATAACCGCCCAGCACCCCGAACAAATTGGAAAATAACGTGAGGATGGGTAATGTAAACACAAACCCCACCAACCGCGGAAGCACCAGGTAACGAATCGGGTTCGTGCCCAAGGTATAGAGCGCATCAATTTGCTCCGTAACCGCCATGGTGCCGATTTGCGCCGTCACAGCCGCGCCGGCACGCCCGGATACCACCACGCTGGTGAGCACGGGGCCCAACTCGCGGATTAATGAAAAAGTAACAATGGTTCCTACAAAAATAGGATCCCCAAAAATATTACCAATCGTGTTACCGGCTTGTAAGGCCAGCACCATCCCGGTAAACAAACTGGTAAGCGCCGTTACGCCAAAGGAATCCACCCCAATGGTAACACTTTGCTCAATGGTTTGTTTCCATTCAAAACGGGAGTGCGTAAGCCAAAACAGGCACGAGCGCAACATCTCTGCGCTGCCACCCACTTCCCCCAACAAATACATCATATACTTGCCGATTGATGTAAACATATTACTTATAAATCCTTGGAACCCGCGCATTTAACTGGGTGCAAAGCTCATAGTCAATAGTACCCGCTAAATCCGCCAGCTCGGCTAAGGTAATTTCTTCATCCCCTTGGCGCCCAACTACCACTACTTCATCCCCAACAACTACGTCCGGCACGCCGGAAATATCCACCATCAGCATATCCATGGTGATATTACCCAGTACCCGGCAACGCTTGCCGCGAATGAGTACGTCTGCCTTGTTGGACAACGCCCGCATGTATCCGTCCCCATAACCCAACGGAAGGGTAGCTACTTTTACGGGATGCGTGGCCACAAAACTGCGGTTATAGCTCACACTAAACCCGGAGGGAATATCCTTGACGTACACCACCCGCGTTTTAAGGGATAAAATGGGTTCGTACCCCTTTTCTAACCCATAGATGCTGTGCCCCGGACGCACTAACGTAAAGTGGGCATCCGGACGGGCCACCAACGCGGCAGAAGCCGCCAAGTGGATATGCGGTACTTGTATATTTTTAAGCTGTAAATGGGTCAACGTATCGCGGAAATAGCCGATTTGCTGTTCGGTATAAGCCGGGTCCGAATCCACACTGGATAAATGCGAATACAACCCATCAAGCACCGCGTGCGGATTTTTATGTAAATATTCAATGACTGCCACCACATTTCCCCGACGGGTACCAATGCGCCCCATCCCGGTATCTTGTTTGACGTGGCAAATGGCTTTTTTGCCTAATTTACCCGCTATTTCGCACACTGCTTGCGCCGCTTGTAAACTGGCCACCGTGACGGCTAGATTATACCGGATGGCATACTCAAATGCTTCAAACGGATAGATACTGCCCAACACCAAAATAGGGGTTTGGAGGCCCGCTTCGCGCAAGGCAATGCCTTCTTCTACGGACGCCACCCCAAACCAGTGGGCCAAATTCTTTTCTTCAATAAAACGGCCCAACGCCACCGCGCCGTGCCCGTAGGCATTGGCTTTTAGGATGGCCAGCACCTGGGTTTGATCCCCTACCTGCCCCCGTATTTTTTGTAAATTGCGGGTCAGTTTGGTAAGGTCAATTTCAGCCACCGTAGGGCGTAAAATGGGCATCATTATTCCGGAATCTCCATTTGGGTATCCATCCCCACGGTCGGGGAAGTTTCTTCCACGTTTTCGGGAGCGGGGTTGGTAAACAGAGCAAATTCGCCAAAGAACGCCAAGTCAATATCCCCAACGGGGCCGTTGCGCTGTTTGGCAATAATAAGCGTGGCTTTGCGTTTTAAATTTTCATCATCCCGTTTGTAGTAGGCCTCGCGGTGGATGAGCGCAACAACGTCAGCATCCTGTTCGATAGAGCCGGATTCACGCAAGTCCGACAGCATCGGTTTATTGTCGGTACGGGTTTTGTCTTCGTTTTTACGGCTAAGTTGCGAAAGGGCCAACACCGGCACATCCAACGTGCGGGCTAAATCTTTGAGCATGCGGGAAATTTCACTTACTTCCTGCTGGCGCGATTCGCTACGTCTTTCCCCGCCGCGGATGAGCTGTAAATAGTCGATAACAATTAAGCCCAACTCTTTGCCTTGTTTTTTTAGCTCACTGGCTAAACGACGTGCGCGCATGCGCAGTTCGGTAATGGAAATGCCGGACGTATCGTCAATAAACAACGGGGCCTTGGACAGACGGTCCATTTCACGCATTAAGTCGGGCCATTTGCTTTTTTCAAAATAGCCACTACGCAGTTTATGGATTTCAGCCATGGCGGCCGCACCCAACATACGTTCGTAAATGATGTGGCGTCCCATTTCCAGCGAGAAGAAAGCCACCGGGATATTGCAATCCACGCACGCATGGTGCGCAATATTTAAAGCAAGGGCGGTTTTCCCTTGGCTGGGGCGTGCCCCCAAGATGATTAAATCGGACTTACGTAACCCGCCCGTTTTGTGGTCAAATTCGCTCAGCCCGGTAGGAACACCCTGAATGGTGTTTTTGTTTTTAAATGCTTTTTCCAACAGTTCCATTACTTCGGGGGCTAATTCTTTGGATGATACAAACCCCGAGAGTTTTTGCCGTTGGCTTAGTTTATAGATTTGGTCGGCCGCGGTGTCAATGAGTGTTTGGGGGTCGTCATCTTCTTCTTTGTAACAGCGTTGCACCAGCGACGTAGCGGTGCGGATTAAATCGCGCACAACGTATTTCTTATATACAATTTCCGCGTAATATTTGGCATGGGCCGCCGTAGAAACTTTGCTTTCCAGCTGGGCCAAATAGACCTCTCCCCCCACTTTGGTGAGGGCTTTTTGGCGTTTTAATTCTTCCACTACCGTCACAATATCTACCGCTTGGTTGCGTTCGGCCAGGGATTGCATGGCGGCAAAAATAATTTGGTGGGCGTCTTTATAAAAATGTTGCGGCTTTAAAATTTCGAGCGCGTCGGTCAATGCGTCCTTGTCCATGAGCATGGAACCAAGCACAGCCATCTCGGCATCGAGGGCTTGGGGCGGAATGCGTTCTTCTAGTAAATTACTGGGCATAAATACTCCTACAAATGGTTACAATTATTGTAGCAATTTATGGGGATGGATGGATAGCATTTTTGCCAAAAAAATAGGGCCCGGACATACATCCAAGCCCTATAGAGGTTAAAACCGGTACGTATTTATTTAGGATCGGTTTCTGTTCCAATTACCACAGAACGTTCTACCACCGTGTGTTCGGTCGATTCAACAACCGTTTCGGACATGGTAACCGCCGTTGTTTGCGTCAATAAACGTTGGGTAGGCGTTTCTTCCGTTTGAACGGTCGTTTCGACTTGCACGTGTACTTCCGGCTCCGGTTCCGGGGCAAAAAGGGATTTCTCCGCCGCGGGTTGCGTTTGCGGCGCGGGTTCTACAGCGTGCGCTTGCGGCGCGGGATTTGCCGGTTGCTCGGTTGTGGAAACGGCTGTGTCTGCCGGGGTCACTGCGGTTTGGGTCGGTTGTTCTTGCGGGATATCTTCCCCAATTACACCCGGTACAAAATCGGCCGGGGCTACGCCGGCTTTGGCTTCATCCAGCGCTTTTTGGGTAGGGCGGAACGTAACTTTACGCCATTTGCCTTCCCCTTCGGAAGCGGTTTGTACAAATTCGTTGCCTTCCACGGCACGGTGAATGTAGCGGCGCAGTTGAGAGCTCATCGGGCGGAAACGGAACACGCTGGCCCCGTGTTTAATCATATCCACCCCACGGGCGATATCGGCTTCAATTTTATCTTCGGCTTTGCGCCAATAGTTTTGTGTATCGGTCACTACGGAAATAGGCATGTCAAATTGCCGGGTAACGGCTAACGTGGATAAATATTGAATGGCTTCTAAGGTTTTGCCTTCTTTGCCAATGACAATGGCCGGCTTATCGCAATCAAACGTCACCAGGATGCGTTGTTGTTTTTCATCCCACCACACGTTTACGTTTTCGGTTTTGATGCCCATATAGTTCAATACGTCGGACACATATTGCTTGGCCACTTTCATGGGTTCTTGTAAGTTTTCGGGCACAACGGCGTGTTGGATGGCCTCACTGGGGAGCAATTGCGGTTCGTTGGCTTTGGGGGTACGGACCCGGTTTTCCCGTTCTAAGGCCTCGGCTTCATGGGCGTGGCGGTTGTTGCGACGGCTTGCATTGCGGCGCCCCCCTTTCATGCCCCGTTTACCGTTGCGGTTGCCGCGGCGGCGTTTGGGGACGTCCATATAAATTTCACTATCCAGCGAGCCGGACATCCAGCGCTTTTTGGTTACTTCTACAACAGCCGGTTTGGCGCCGAAGCCCAAAAACCCTTTTTTAGGGTGTTCCAGTACGCTGACCTCTACTTGGTCCCGGCGTAGATGTAATTCTTTGAGCCCTTTGGTAATGGCTTCTGAAACGGTTTTACCTTGTACTTTAACTTTGTGTAACATACTAAATCTCCTTACTGAGCTTTAATCAGTTTTTTATTAACGAGCGTTTGAATCCCGTACGTAAGCAGGCTGTTTGTCAACCAATACAACACAAGCCCGGAAGGGAAGTTCATAAACAGCAACGTAAAAATAAGCGGCATATACTTAAACATAGCGGCTTGTGCCGGGTCTGTGCCGGGTGGAATATTGCCCCGTTGTTGCAAGAACATCACGCCCCCCATTAAAATGGGAAGTATATAATAGGGGTCTTTGGCGGACAAGTCCGTTAGCCACCCCACAAACTTGGCCCCGTGTAATGCCCACGACGTACGTAACGCATTAAACAACGCCAAGAAAATCGGCAATTGGATGAGTAGCGGCAAACATCCCATCAACGGATTGACGTGATGTTTTTGGTACAGGGCCAACGTTTCACGTTGCAGCGAGGCCGGATCATTTTTGTACTTATCTTGAATGCGTTTTACTTCCGGCTGGATTTTTTTCATTTGCGCCGCGGACTTTAATTGCATAAACGTAAACCGGCACAAAATGAGCTGGAGCAAAATGGTAATCATGATAATGGCTACCCCATAATTGCCCGTCCATTTGTAGAACAGTTCCAACACGTTGCGGGCAATTTTGCCTAACGCACCAAAAAAGCCAAACGCAATACTGCGTTCAAAGTGGAACGGTTCATATTCCGGCGTTTGGAAAAGTTGGTAATCCTTGGGGCCAAAATAGAATTGGGACTCGTACGACTTGGACGTACCTACTTCTATTTTTTCAC
>JBGUMP010000004.1:0-37308 GCA_045116875.1 Elusimicrobiaceae bacterium
CATAACCTATACAATTAAGGAAGATTGTTCGGGATATGTTGAACATAAAAATTGCACTAAAGAGGAAGAAAAGGTCTGCGAAGAAGGTGCTACGCAAGAAGTTAGTTCTTCTTGTGGGAAAAGAGAATATAAAGAATGTGAAGGCAATGCGTGGGTAGATAAGGAAGGAACGGTGCCTTTAACGAATGAGGAAAAGGAGCAGTGTAGCTGCTATAAAAAACCGGATCCGAAGTACGATGACTGCCCCTCACATCCGGGGACTCAAGTTTGTTTCCCCGAGTGTGATGACCACACTGGGCAATGGGGATTTCCCGCCTACAAATGTAGTTGTGATTGCCCGCAAAGCTGGGATCAAGATTGCAGTGTTTCAGGTGGAACATGGACCGAAGAACAATGTAAGTGTTCCTGTCCGCAAGGAACTGAATGGTTGCCGGATGGAACAGATGGGCACTACTCATGTCAAGGCCCCACATGTGATCAAACCCTTGCACAGGATTGTGCCAATAGTCAAAGTCAAGGGACATGGGATGCTGAGGCATGTACGTGTCATTGCCCATCGGGATTTTCTTGGAATCCGGGTCGGGGTTGTGAGAGGTGTGGTTACTCGCCGGTTGAGTTTGATGAAGTGTGGCACAATTGCACCCACCCTGACAGCGCTCCTTATGAAAACGGTACCTGGAACGATGAAAAATGTTGGTGCGATTGCGGTCCACATGACTATCCCGTTAACAATCACATGCTCTGTGAAAGAGGAGGCGGTGGCGGAGGAACTGATTGCATAGGGCCGGATTGTGTCCAAGAACCTTGGGACGACCCTGATTGGGGGGGTGATTAATTAAATTTGTACTATTCCCCGGGTTTACGCCCGGGGTTTTTATGCCTTTATCAACGAGCTGTTATTTCCGCGTACTGTTGGCTGGAGTGATATATTTGCAAATCGTTCGTTTTTTGCTATACTGATTCTATAAATTAGTTGTGAGGTTGTTATGAGCGAAGTTATTTTAACAGATGCCAATTTTGAACAAGAAGTTCTTAGCGCCAAAGAACCTGTGCTCGTGGACTTTTGGGCCACCTGGTGCGGGCCGTGCCGGATGTTGGCCCCGGTAGTGGAAGAATTAGCAAACCAGTATGCGGGCAAAATAAAAGTATGCAAATTGGACGTGGACCAAGGGATGAATACGGCGGGAAAATATCAAATTTCCTCCGTCCCTACGCTGATTGCATTCAAGGGCGGTCAAATTGCGTTTCAAACTACGGGTCTGCAATCCAAAGATGCCTTAGCCGCTAAATTAGACGAACTACTTAAATAATCTTCTATATCCCGCCTTGCTTGCCAGGGCGGGAAATTCTTTTTCTCCTTTTTCATTATCACATATGACACAGCATACGCCGCAATTTTACTTGATTGATGCTCATGGTTTTCTGCATCGCAATTATCATGCGCTCCCCAAATTGTCCACTTCTGCCGGGCTTGAAGTGGGGGCCCTTTACGGGTTTTTGCGGTGGCTTTTAAAGATGCTTAAAACACAACGTCCCGATTATGTGGCCGTATGCTTTGATTCCCCCGGTGGTTGTGCCCGGCGTAAGGCGTTATTGCCCTCTTACAAAGCCAATCGTGCCGCACCTGATGATGCGTTGGTACGTCAATTAAGTCTAGCACGTGACTTGGTTAAACAATTGGGCCTTGCTGTGGTGGCGAAGAGCGGTATCGAGGCGGATGATTTGATGGCTTTTTTGGCACGGCAGGCCGCCAAAGCCCAGGTGCCTAGTGTGTTGGTTACCTCAGACAAAGACGTCTATCAGTTTTTAAATGAATGGATTTCCATTTGGCCGTCTGGCAAGGATTCCATTAAAGGGCCCGAAGCTGCTGTAGAAAAATTTGGATTAGAACCCAAATTTCTGCCCGATTTTTTTGCCCTGGTGGGGGATGCCTCGGATAATGTACCCGGGGCGGCTGGAATCGGCCCCAAGGGAGCGGTGGAACTCATTCACAAATTTGGACACTTGGAGGACATTTTGCGCGCCGCCCACAACGGCGACCCACAATTAACACCTCTTCAACTCAAAAAATTACTTGCCAGCGAGGAAATGGCCCTGCTTTCTAAACAACTGGTAGTCTTTGACCATAGTTTATCCATGCCCTTTGTGTTGGAAGATTACCGTGTACATTTGGCAGACAGGGCTTCCCTGGCAAAATTGTTTGCGCAGTATGAATTTAAAAATTTACTAGATCTTGTTCCCGGTGGCGAAACGGCCCCTGCATTATTTTCAATGCCAGCGCCTGTTCAAACACTTGCACTAAGTGACGTGCTTAAGCAGGCACAAACCGCGCCACACGTATTTGTGCATGCTGACGAAGAACGCGTAATTGTCGGTTTGAACGCTACCGAGGCTGCCATTGTGCCTGTAGCGGACGTGGAACCATGGGAAATGGACTCGCTTAAACAAATTTTTCTAAATGATGCCATTGAAAAAATCGGCTATGATTTAAAACTTACCTTGCGTTTGTTAGAGCTAAATCTGGATGGACATTATCTGAATTGTTTTGATGGCCGTTTGGCAAAGTATTTATTGGACCCGTCTGGAGATTTGAGTTTTAGCGGGGTGTGTGCACAATATTTTTCTGCCACCGTAAGCGAAGAAGATCCCGTTGCCCTCTTGAGTACTTACAATCAATATATTTGGCCGCTCAAAGAAAAACTAACCGCCGAACTTAAGAAAAGCGGACAATATGAACTGTATCGCACGCTTGAATTGCCGCTCATGATGGTGCTGGCGGACATGGAGTGGAAAGGACTTCGTATTGATCCGGGATGGTTAGAGAGTTTTAAGGTGCTTTTAGAACAAGAAATTGCTCAGTGCCAAGCTTCTGTGGATGCCCAAGCCGGCTATGCCGTCAACATTAATTCCCCTAAACAATTGGGCATACTGCTATTTGAAGAAATGAAAATTCCGCCCGTGCGCAAAACAAAAACAGGTTATTCCACCGACGAAAGCGTATTGGAGGAAATTGCGGATTCTTACCCAATTGCGCGTACTATTTTGGACTATCGCGCCAGTAGTAAGCTTAAATCTACGTACGTGGATAATTTGCTGCTTTTGGCGGATGAAAATAACATTGTGCATTCGTACTTGGATCAAACCGGTACGGTTACCGGGCGGCTTTCTAGTTCTAGCCCCAATTTGCAAAATATTCCAGTCCGTACCGAAAAAGGCCGCCAACTGCGTCGCGCTTTTTGTGCCGCACCGGGTAATGTGCTACTAAGCGTGGACTATTCGCAAATTGATTTGCGTGTGCTGGCGCACGAAAGCCAAGACCCCATTTTAATTGGTTCCTTTTTAGAAGGGGGAGATATTCATACACAAACGGCTGCGCAAGTGTTTGGGGTAATGCCGCTAATGGTCACGCCTGAAATGCGCTCTAGCGCAAAAGCCATCAATTTTGGTATCATATATGGGCAGGGGCCGATGGGCCTGTCCCAATCACTTGGCATATCTTTACGTGAAGCAAAAGAATACATCGACAATTATTTTAAGAATTACCGTGTAGTGCGTGAATGGATTGATAAAAATATTGCGCTTGCCCGCCAAAACGGATATGTCAAAACGATGCTTGGTCACGTGCGGTACTTGCCCGAATTTAATATGGGCATTGGCAGTATGGCTTCGTTTGCCCAACGTGCTGCCATTAATACGATTGTGCAGGGCGGGTCGGCTGATATTATTAAAAAGGCCATGCTGGATGTATTTAATGCGTTGCGTGGTACTTCGGTCAATATGATTATGCAGGTACACGACGAATTGATTTTTGAGCTACCGCAAGCTGAATTGATGCCTCGTGTAGCGCAAATTAAAGAGCTGATGCAAAATGCTGTAAAATTACGTGTACCGCTTTTAGTCAGCGCAAAAGCTGGGAAAAACTGGTACGAGCTTGAAAAACTTTCGTTATGAATCTTCGTGCAAAATCAAAATGGGTGATTGGATTAACGGGTAGTATGCTCAGTGGCAAAAGCACCGCGCTTGCGTATTTTGTTGCGTGTGGGGCGGATGTCCTTTCCTGTGATGATATCGTGCGCGAACTACGCGAGCGCCCAGCCGTGCTTAAAAAAATAAAATCGGCATTGGGGACCGCAGATAGGGCTCAACTGGCACAGCTTGTTTTCACTAATGCAACTAAGCGTAAAACACTGGAAAACATCTTGCATCCGTTATTGCTTAAAGAGGTGCGTGCGCGGATTAAGCGAAGTAAATGCCCAGTTGTAGTGTTAGAGGCACCCCTGCTCTTTGAAGCCGGATGGGATAAATATACCGATTTAAACATTGTAGTGCTGGCTGATCCCAAAACATTGCCGGCACGTTTGAAGGAACGCAAATTAACGCGGGCTGAATATAATCGTCGTACGAAATATCAATTGTCCGATTTACAAAAAGCGCAACGTGGAGATATTGTTTTTTTTCATGCCACCAAGGTGCAACTAAAAAAAAGTGTCGAACGATTTTGTAGTGTTTTAGAAGTATTACCACATCAATAGGAGTAGTCATGGAAGAACAAGTAAAGCAGGAAAAAACAGCAAAACCTGCTAAAGAAACCAAAGCCACCAAGGCTTCAGCCGCCAAAACGGCTGTCGCAGAGAAACCGGCTCCGGCCGCTACGGATAAGGCGCGTGAACAACGCCCTGCGCGTAATAATAATCGCCCGCAACAACGTCCGTTTAATAATAACAATGCTCAACAGCCTACACGGCAACCTAACGGAGCAAAAGTATTGGATGCGCGCGAACTAAACAAACTCAGCATAGCGGAATTGACTAAATTAGCCGTCAATTATAATTTGGAAGATATTTCCGGCCTTCGCAAACAAGAACTCATTGGCCGTATTATGACGATTCAAGCCAAGCAAAACGGCTCGGTCTATGGCGGCGGTGTATTGGAAATTTTACCCGATGGGTTTGGGTTCCTACGTTCCGAAGAAAACAATTATCTTTCCAGTGGAGACGATATTTATGTGTCCCCTTCACAAATTAAACGTTTTGGGTTACGCAAAGGAGACACTATTGAAGGTCTGATTCGTCCCCCGAAAGATAATGAACGTTATTTTGCTATGCTTCAAGTGCAAAAAGTAAACGGCGTTGAAACGGATAAAATTTACAATCGTCCGCTATTCGAAAACTTAACGCCTTTGCACCCTAATGAACGTTTTACGTTGGAAACGGACAAAAATGCCATTACGCAACGTGTCATCGATATGATTGCTCCTATCGGAAAAGGGCAGCGTGCGCTCATCGTGGCTCCGCCCAAAAGCGGGAAAACGATGATTCTTCAGGCTATTGCACACTCTATTGCAGAAAATTACAAAGATACGGTACTGATGGTTCTGCTGATTGATGAACGTCCCGAAGAAGTAACCGATATGAGCCGTAGCGTCAAGGGAGAAGTAGTTGCTTCTACCTTTGATGAACCGGCTGACCGCCACGTTCAGGTGGCTGAAATGGTGCTCAATAAAGCAAAACGCTTGGCTGAACAAGGAAAAGATGTGGTAATCTTGCTGGACTCCATTACTCGTTTGGCCCGTGCGTATAACACGGTGGCGCCTTCCTCCGGGCGTGTGCTTACCGGCGGGTTAGAAGCTACTTCACTCCAGAAACCCAAACGCTTTTTAGGGGCCGCACGCAACATTGAAGAGGGGGGATCTCTTACTATCATTGCCACAGCGATGATTGAAACCGGTAGCCGTATGGACGAGGTCATTTTTGAAGAGTTCAAAGGAACCGGTAATAGTGAGCTCACCCTGGACCGCAAACTTTCCGAACGGCGTATTTTCCCGGCGGTAGATATTAACCGTAGTTCTACGCGCAAAGAAAATTTGCTGCTTAGCGAGGATGAACTCAATAAAGTGTGGATTATGCGCAAAGTATTGGCGCCGCTTAGCTCTGTAGATGCAATGACGATGCTGTTATCAAAGTTATCAGCAACGAAATCTAACAAAGACTTTTTTAAACAAATGGAAGTCAATGCATTCTAGTCCCCGGCGGGGAAAAAGAACTTGTTTTCAATTTTCCGCCAGATATGCTATAATAAACTATAAGATTTTGATAAGGAAGACAGAAACATGAAAGAAAAATTACACCCCACGTATGAATTCGTAGAAGCGGTTTGTGCCTGTGGCAACAAATTTATGACCCGCTCTACCGCTAAAACCTTAAAGCTGGATATTTGCTCCGCTTGCCATCCCTTCTTTACTGGTAAACAAAAACTCTTGGATACCGAAGGTATGGTAGAAAAATTCAACAAACGCTTTGCCAAAACCGAAGGTAAAACTATGGTTCGCAAACCCAAAACCGAAGTAAAGGCCAAAGCCAAACTTAAAAAACCGGTGGCCAAAAAAGTCGCGGTAAAAAAACCGGCTGCTAAAAAAGCGGCTCCTAAAGCTGAAAAAGCCGAAGCCAAAGCTAAATAGCAACGCTTTATAAAAAGAGCAGACTACCGTAAGGGGTCTGCTCTTTTTTTCATAGGAAAACTTATGGACACTTCTAAATACGCACAAGAATTTGAAACTTTGGAAAAAGAATTATACTCCGGTAATTTATCTGGAGCGGAGCTTACAAAAAAAGCCAAGCGTCACGCTTTCTTAAAACCTATTATTGACAAAGAAAACGAAATTGCCCAAACGCAAAAGGCCATCGAAGATGACCGCGCAATGATTGAAGCCGGTGAAGACAAAGACCTGGTTAAAATGGCGGCGGAGGAGCTGGCTGAACTGGAAGCGAAGTTGCCGGAACTGCAAAAAGAATTGCGTATCTTAGTCATTCCGCCAGATCCCAATGACTCAAAAAATATCTACTTGGAAATTCGTCCCGGTGCCGGAGGAGATGAGTCCGCGCTATTTGCCGGAGAACTTTTGCGTATGTATCAACATTTTGCGCAAACCAAAGGTTGGAGTACGGAAATTTTGGAGTTTACCCCAACCGGGCTCAAAGGTTGTAAATACGTAAGTATGTTCATCAAAGGGGACGGAGCATATTCCTGGTTGCGTAATGAAGCCGGTACCCACCGCGTACAACGTGTGCCGGATACCGAAACGTCGGGCCGCGTGCATACTTCTACAGTGACGGTTGCCATCATGCCGGAAGCCGAAGAGATTGACATTGAAATTCGACCGGAAGACCTAGAGTTGGAAACTTCCCGCGCCGGTGGCCATGGAGGCCAAAACGTAAACAAAGTGGAAACAGCCGTGCGTATTTTGCACAAGCCTACGGGTATTGTGGTTTCCTGTCGTGAAGAACGGCACCAAGGCGCCAATCGCGAAAAAGCTTTGGCTATGTTGCGCGCAAAGCTTTATCAAATTGAAGAAGAAAAACGTAACAAAGAAATTTATGATGAGCGTAAAAGCCAAGTAGGTACTGGGGACCGTTCGGAAAAAATCCGTACCTATAACTTTCCGCAAAGCCGCGTGACCGACCACCGTACAAATATTTCCTACCATAATTTATTGGAAATTATGGAAGGCAATATTGAGCCGATTTTGACTGATTTGCGTACGTACCGTGTAGAGCAAAAACTCAAAAACTTGCAAATTTAATGACGATTGCCCAACTCCTACAAACAGCTACGGCTACTCTTTGTGCTGCCGGTTCTGATGAACCTGAAGCTAATGCACAGTGGCTTTTGGCGTTTGTGCTCAATGTAACGCGCACCTGGGTGTTGGCTAACGGCGATTTTGAAGTCCCTGCCAAAGAGCAAACTGTGTTTGAAAGGATGCTTGCCCGGAAAGTTGGGGGGGAACCTCTCTCACACATTACCGGCGTGCAACCTTTTTGCGGATTGGAAATTGTGGTTACACCTGCCGTGCTGACTCCGCGTCCTGAAACCGAGGACTTAGTAGAGCAAGTGGCCGCGCAGTTCGATAGAAAGGGCGCTTATACATTTTTGGATATGTGTACGGGAAGTGGTTGTATTGCGGTAGCGATCGCTAAAAAATTTCCAAATGCGCGTGTGTTGGCGGTGGATGTTTCACAAGAAGCTTTGAAAGTGGCGCAGGAAAATATTCGTAACCACAAATTGGAAGAACGTGTGCAATTGCTGCAAAGTAATTTGTGGGAGGAAGTGATGGGCACATTTGATTTAATTATTGCCAATCCTCCTTATATTCCCACTGAAAATTTAGCGGGTCTCACTCGTGAAGTTCAACATGAACCGCGACTTGCGTTAGATGGCGGGGCGGACGGCTTTGAAATCACTCGCTCTCTGTGTCAAGCGGCGGACAGTTTTCTAAACCCGGGGGGGCTGCTAGCCCTGGAACTAGATGATGGCCAGGCGTGGCCGCTGGCGCGTGGACTGGAAGAAATTGGCTGGAAAGCTACCGTAAAAAAAGATATATTTAACGTAGAACGATTTGTATTTGCAACGCGTAATTAGGAGAATTTATGGATCGATTTTTAATTCAAGGTGGTAAAAAATTAAAGGGCACGGTACACGTAAGCGGTAGCAAAAATGCGGCTTTGCCTATTTTGGTGGCTACACTACTTACCGATGAAAAATGTACTCTTCACCGAGTTCCTAATTTGCGCGACGTGCGCACTACGCTTAAAATTTTGGAATATCTGGGTAAAAAAATTACCTATCAAAACAATACGGTTACGGTAGAAGCCAATGGACCACTAAAAAATAATTTGCCGTATGAACTAGTCAAGCAAATGCGTGCCAGTTTTTGGGTGGCTGGGCCGCTACTTACACGCTTTGGCGAAGCGGAAATTCCGCTACCTGGCGGTTGTGCGATTGGTGTACGTCCGGTGGATATTCATCTGAAGGGATTTGAGAAATTAGGGGCCCAGTGTGAAGTGCAAGCAGGTAACGTTATGATTCGTTCCCGTCAATTAACCCCGGCGCAAATTGTACTACGGTTCCCCAGTGTGGGTGCTACGCAGAATTTGCTGATGTGCGCGGCACTGATTCCGGGAGAAACCATCTTGGAAAATACTGCCAAGGAACCGGAAGTAGACGACGTGATTTTATTCTTAAACAAGATGGGAGCACAAATTAAAACCGATGACAAAGGGCGCCTAGTAATCAATGGCGTACCAAAGATGCACGGAGCTGAACACACAATTGTGGCGGACCGTATTGAATCGGGTTCGTTTATGTTAGCGGCTGCTGCTACACGTGGTGATGTCACCATCGCGGATTGTGTGCCGGAACATAATGCCATTTTGCTAAGCGATTTGAGAGAAGCTGGCTTTCAGTTAGATGTAACGGAAACTTCTGTACGGGTGCATGCACATGAAGGGCCTATCGCACCCGTGCATGTGCGCACCGCACCTTATCCGGGATTTGCTACGGACTTGCAAGCTCCTTGGATGACATTGATGACCTTATGTGAAGGAACGGCTCAAATCGATGAGGATATTTTCGAAAACCGTTTTATGCATGCGCCAGAGTTAGTGCGTATGGGGGCGTGTATTTCTACCGAAAAAAGCGTGGCGCGTGTAACGGGAGTCAAAAAATTATCCGCCGCGCACGTGCAATCGTCTGATTTGCGCGGTGGATTTGCTTTAGTAATGGCAGGGCTTTGCGCTGAAGGTGAAACGGAAGTGGAACGTGTGTATCACATTGATCGTGGTTATGAAAATTTAGAGCAAAAATTAACCGCATTAGGGGCCAATATCCGCCGATACAATCCCGATAAAAATGAATTTTAACACGTGGTTTATCACTATTCAAACCCGTACGGTGCGTAACGCCGGCGCGGGTTTGGTTGCGTTTAAAGCGCTTCTGGATCGGTTGGGAAATCCGGAACGGGCTTATAAAATTATCCATGTGGCAGGGACCAATGGAAAGGGGACTGTCTGTACATTGTTGGCACACACGCTGACGTGCGCGGGGTATAAGACTGGGTTGTTCGTTTCACCTCATCTCATATCCCCTACAGAGCGTATTCAAATTAGTGGACTTCCCATTACCGATACAGATTTTAAACAAATTGTGGAAACGGTGTTGACTCAGCAACAAGAACCACTTAATTTTTTTGAACTCATGACTGCGGCGGCGCTGGTATATTTTGCTAAGCAACAGGTACAATATGTTGTGTTGGAAACAGGATTAGGCGGGCGTAAAGATCCTACCAGCGTGTGTATCCCGGTTTTGTCTATCATCACTTCTATTGGGTTGGACCATATGGCTCTCCTAGGAAATACCCTTACACAAATTGCTGCTGAAAAAGCAGGGATTATCAAGCCCCAAGTTCCTGTCCTGTGCGGGGATATCCCTGCTGAGGTTGCCTTTGTGTTTGAGCAAACAGCTCAGGAGAATTGTGCACCTTTAACGTGGAGTAAGGGGGAAAATCTGTTTGAGGAGTGTGGACATGATTTTGAGTACGGATATACGATATTGCGTTCCAATGAAGGGCCTTTGTGGAAGTTACATTTGTTGGGGGGCAAACAAACGCAAAATGCATGTATTGTTTGGCACGCGGCACACCAATTAGGAATAACAGAAACTGCCCTTAAAATTGCTTTTGAAACCGTGCAATTAGCGGGTCGTTTTGAAAGAAGTACAATTGGCAATACGCCCATCATATTGGATGGGGCCCATAATTTGCCGGCTATACAGGAGCTGATGCGCTTTTGGCAAAAAACGCCTTATCATCAACCTGATGCTGTTTTGTTATGTGCTTTTATGAAAGATAAAGATTTTAAATCTATGATGGGTCAGTTAAAAAACCATTTTAAACAGATTATTTTAACAACTCTTCCTATTGAACGGGCGGCTACGCATCTAGAGCTGAACACTTTTCTAAACGATAAAAACATCCGCTTTGAACCGGACTGGCGACACGCTTTACGCCAAGCGGCCCATCATTCGTCTATTCTTTGTACAGGTTCTTTTTATCTGGTTGGAACTGTGAGAAAATTGCTCTTGCCGGGCACGGAGCGTTCGTTTTCATCTTGACAGGATTTCTCGTAATGTAGTTTAATAAGATAAGGGCTTTTGTGAGGGATGATATGGCGCTAGACAACGAATTTGATGGAAAAAATGATATTGCACAGTTTTTAGAGAAATTCAAAGAACAACCTTTTCCGCCTCAGGTGGAACAAACAGCGGATAGTGCTTCGGGTTCTTCGTCAGTTCGTCCTTCTCAATATGCGCGTAGCTTCGAGAAATTGGAACAAAAAATTCATGAGCTGGAAGAAAAATTCGAAGCATCTACTACTCAAAATCATCTCATCTTGTCAGAATTAGCCCGTACTCGGGAAGTTGTAGAACGGCAAAAAGATAAAGATGCGTTTTTAGAACATCTCTCCCGGACTATTGCA
The DNA here is from genome assembly GCA_045116875.1 of Elusimicrobiaceae bacterium. GTDB lineage: Bacteria > Elusimicrobiota > Elusimicrobia > Elusimicrobiales > Elusimicrobiaceae > Avelusimicrobium. The sequence goes on from JBGUMP010000004.1 coordinate 11,310, forward strand.
ACGTTGCGTACCAGTGTGGAAAATCTGTCGCGTACACAAGAAAATAACACTTTTTCGTATCATGGGAATACAATTCAGCGTAGTTTTGATCCGCTGCCTGACGTGATGCCTGCCCCTGCGGCTCCATCGGCATATCCCTATCCTATTGTTGATGTGCAGGCTCAACTTCAACTGGAGCGAGAAGAACAAACCCGCAGGTTTAACAGCTTACGACAGAAAGCTTCCCAATTAAAAGCAGTCAATAGTGCGCTAGACCGCGAGATAAAGAAAGCACAACAGGAAAAAATGGATGCACTCAAAAAGTCGGCGGATCAAGCTCGGGAAATTCTATCTTTGCGTGATCAATTGAGTGCGGCTGAAGAACGTTTTAAATCCTTTGATTTTGAAGGACGCATTATTTCTGTTAAACAAGAATATCAACAAAAAGTAGCTACCTTAGAAAATCGACTTAAAGAAATGTCCGATACGTGTATGAAGCACGTTGAGGAAATTGAGTCCCTTAAAGTTGAAAATATTAAGTTGCAAAATGCTTCCGCGGAAAAAGAAAGTTTGCAAAAGCAATTGGCGGATAAAGAACAGGAATTGTCTTCCTTGCGTGAAACAATTGCTTCTTTGCAAAATCAGAATTCCGGGGAGCATACCAAGCGCTTAGTGGCTTTTACGGCTCAGTTGCGGGCTTTAGAAGAACAAAGGGATCGTTTGGCTATAGAATTAGAGCAGTCGCAGATGTCCCTGGAAAGTATTCGTCATGAAAAAGATATGTTGGAGAAGAACTTTAAAGAATTGGTAGCTAAAATAAGCGAAAATGACACTGTTATAGAACAACTTAAACAGAAGATCGAAGTGTTGGGGGCGCAAAATACCCAACTTAGCCAACAAAACGAAGAATTAACACAAGCAAATACGGTACTTTCCCGAGATAACGAGTCTCTTTCTCAAACCAATGTGGAGTTAACCAACCGTAACGCGGCCCTTACGCAACACAACTCTCTCCTTTCCCGCCAGACACAGACGTTGGAAGGGGAAACGGCCTCTTTGAAAGGGTATGTGGAAAAACTGAATAAAGACAATCAAGAACTTGCTGAAAAGACACAACAATTGGCCAAAGATAACGAACAGCTTGTTCAACATCATCACGACCTGTCAAATGAGCATAACAATTTGCAGACACAGGCTCAGAGTTGGAAAAATGAAGCGCAGACGTTATCTCAAGAAAATCAGCAACTGCGTAACCAAAGTGCCGCTTTGTTGGCGGCCCGCTTGGTACAAGAACATAATAAAAAACAGACCAAACAGCATGCCAAGCAGGATGCTAGTTTCATGCTGAGCACAAACCCGTCCTTGCAAATACGTAAACCGCAAGCTCCAGTTTTGCATTCTTTAGGAAGAACGATTCCGCTTTCCTCTTCGCAAACAGAAGAAGAGTGGGAAATGATTTCTACGAAGGTGTCGGCTCCTGTCGATAACAAAACACGCATTCAAACCCAGGATGATTTACCGGAAATTAAAGTAGCACAGCAATCGACCGCAAATGATCTGTTTGATGGAGAAGATTTCCTGGAGAAAACCGATAGTTTTATTGGGCGGATGAAGTGGTCTATTTTTCACGAAAATCGTTAATATGTCCTGTACAAAAGTAATTGTCTTATATGGTGGCAAATCCACCGAACACGAAGTGTCCGTGCACAGCGCGCAAACTGTTTGCTCCATGTTGGCGCGGCAGTCAGCAAAATATCAAGTTTATCCCATATTTATCAGTAAAGAGGGATATTGGTTCCTGCAAAAAAAATGTGGTCCGCAAACCGCAACTGATGTGCCGGTAACCCCGGTATTATGTGAGAACGCAACTGTCAAAGCATTGGATGGGTCTTTTGCAATTCAAGCGGATGTAGTTTTCCCTGTTGTGCATGGAACTAACTGTGAGGACGGGACCATGCAAGGTTTTTTGGAAACGTTGGGTATTCCCTACGTGGGATGTGGCGTGCTTACTTCCGCTTTGGGCATGGACAAAGAACTGACTAAATTAATAGCGCGTGAAGTGGGAATTTCCATTGTGCCTTATCAAAAAGTTTCCAGGCATCAGGCCTATGACAAACAAAATCTATATGCATGGGTGAAAGAACGATTGCCGGTTTTTGTAAAACCGGTGCGATTGGGATCTTCCGTAGGAGTAACAAAAGTAACGTGCCTAGAGCAATTGGATAAAGCGATTGAAACAGCTTTAACGTTTGATACGGACGTATTGATTGAGCAAGGGGTTGAACAAGTACGTGAAATTTTCTGCGCAGTTTACGGTAAGGATGAGCATATAGCAGTTTCCTCTTGTGGGGAGTTGCGCACGGTGGTGGGGGAATTTTTTGATTATAACGCAAAATACGTAGTGGCCGGAGGATGTGAAACACAGGTTCCGGCGCGTATTTCTCCCGCAGTGCAAGAAAGTATGCGTAGCGACACGCGCAAATTGTTTCAAGCATTGCAAGGCAAAGGTCTTGCTCGGGTTGATTTTTTGCTCAACGATAAGACTGGCCAATATTATATGTCAGAAATTAACACAATTCCTGGAATGAGTGAAACAAGTTTATTCCCGCAACTCTTTGAAGCAAGCGGAGTAAACTATTCCCAAATTTTGGATGAATTAATTGAAATAGCACGGCAAGTATTTCACGAAAAACAGAAGTTGTCGATTAATCGCTAATTTATGAAAAAACTGATCCAGCGTTTTGCGTTTTTCCCGTTCTTTATTCAACTGGTAGAAATGCTATGCGTATTGGGAGTGTTTCTTAATCTGTGGTTAATTGGGCGCGACTTGGTGACGGGATCGGTATTATTCCGGTTGCATTTGGGATATTTAATCTTGTATGCGGGTCAGGTTGTTTTTATTTTGTTGCGTGAAAAATATGTGTGTTTACTAACGTTGTTGCAAGGATTAATTGCTTTGCTTACCACAGTGGATTTCATTTTTACGCCGTTTTTACAAATTATGGGTCATCTGTATTACTGGTTATTTTCTCCTTCAATCGAATCTCTTAAAGTATATCAATATGTTTTTGTATCCCTCGGTTTCACATTGCAAATGGCTAGTGCTACCTATTTGTGGGGCTACTTCCGTATAGGGATGTCTTATAATGATTCTTGCCTGAATGGTAAATAACCTATCTTATTTTTAATTATAGTATTAAATAATTATAATACTATTGACAAACTTATTATAATTAGCTATCATTATATTGAAGTATTTAGATTAGTGCCAACTAATGTAAAATATTTAGAAACAAAAATACCCCGTAAGGGGTATTTTTTGTCGGAGGGAGATTAATATCCTATAAGTTTAAGTGCTTCTTCCCGGGTGGTAATTTTCCCTTCCCATTGAGCTTTACGCACGGTTATCAAAAGTTTGGAAATATTTCTTCCATACACACCCAAGTCTTTGAGGTCTTGCCCTTTTAATATACTAGGTTGCAATGCCATAGGAGGCAAAGAGGGAAAGTAGGTTTGTAAAACACGTTGTTGAAAATCAGTTAAGCGAATAAGGGGACTCATCCGTTCCTCTTCTACTTTCAAAACGTCACGGATTATGTGAGAAATTTCTTTAGGCGCGTGTAAGCTGCGTAAGAAACTTTCTCCATGTTCTCCTAGGCTACAGGTTAATAGTCCTAATCGATCTTCGGGAGAAGTTAGGGTTAGTAGTCCATCATGCCAAGATAAGCTGGGCCAGGCAAATTTCAATAAATCAAATTGAATAAGATAATCAAACACCGACTTGATTTTTTGTTCAGCTAGCACTTTTAGAAATTCTTGGCCGAAACGTTCTCGTGAAACCAGCAAGGGAGCTTGTATTCGGTCGGCTTTGAGGAAGAGTAGCTTAGTTTTAGGGGCGGCTTTCCACCCAAAGCGGCCCGCAAAGCGTAGCCCTCGATACATACGGGTGGGATCATCCAAAAAACTTTTCTCATGTAGCACGCGGATTAAACCGGCATCAATATCCTTTCGGGCGCCGTATGGATCAACACTTTTACCAAAATCGTCCGGTAAGATGGACAATGCCCATGCATTCACTGTGAAATCTCTGCGAAACAAATCTTGTTTAACGTCTTTGGTGAAGGTAATCTCCGGTAGGGCTCCGGGAAACGCATATGTTTCTTGGCGTAAACGGGCCAAGTCTAAGTGAAGGCCGTTATCCAAGTTAACTTTATAAACTCCAAATTTGGAAAATTTACGTTTTGTGCCACCCCACATTTTTACACAGAAATTAGCTACAGATTCTTGGGTAGCATCGAACGTAAGGTCAATGTCCGCGGTGTCTTTCCCAAGGTAGAAATCTCGTACAGCTCCGCCGACAATCCAGGCGCGTATTCCCAATTTTTGGGCATATGTTCCAATAGATAGAAGTAGATCGTGGTATTTTTCAGGTATAATTTCGCTCATAATAACGTAGGGGGTGTTGCGCCCTGCACACTCATATGGTCTTTAAAATTTAGCAGCAAGGTGGAATTAAGGCCACTTTGTAATACTTTTGCTGCGGCCACAGCGTAATCATTAGCGGTTGGGTTTTTGACCACAGGTGCAGGAACGTAGAGCGGAAAATGATGATGCCGTGCATAAGAGGGTTTAAGCCGGGCGACTTCAAACCCTTGTGTAGCTGCGGCAGCAGCTATCACTTCGGATTCTTCGGTTGACTGCTTTTCATGATGCAAAAGGTGTTGTAGTTCCTCTAATCCAAAAATAGATAGAGGAGGATAGTCCATATGCAATTCTTTTAAGAGAGAGTTTTTGATGATTTGATAATCATGCTCAATTTTTTCTGTTAGCTCTTTAGCCCGTTCCTTGTCCTTGGGGGAAAAAACAAAAACCAACAATTCGGTGGGAGCATCAAAATAAATAATTTCTCCATCATGGTGAAAGTACGTGCCGCATTCAGGACATCGTACTAAATTAAGCTCCCCGCCTAAAATGGCGGATTTTAGATCGTCATTTTCATCGCCGCGTACTAAAGACCAATAAGTAACATCAAAATCTTCGCATCCGTTAGGGCAGTGAGCGGCGGCTTCATTTTGTAAGGATCTCATATGCAGTATTGTAATAAAACACGTTAGTGGTTTTCAAGTGGAATATGCCCCGCATGGGATTCGAACCCGTATCACTGGTTCCGAAGACCAGTACTCTATCCAGTTGAGCTAACGGGGCATGTACTTATTATAGCAATTTATGACCTAATACGGGAGGTATTGCACTGCTTCAAAATATGCTACAATAAAAATATCTTATTCTAAACCAAGGAGCAAACCCTATGGGTGGACATTCACACTGGGCTGGTATTAAACATAAAAAAGCCCTCGTAGACGCAAAGAAAGGTAAAGTATTTACCAAAATTTTAAGAGAAATCACCATCGCTGCCAAGATGAGCGGCGGTAACCCGGATCAAAACCCGCGCCTTCGTAAAGCAGTAGATGATGCACGTGCGGCCAATATGCCGTCTGACAACGTCAAACGTGCCATTATGAAAGGTACCGGGCAACTCCCGGGCGTTTCTTATGAAGAAATTACCTATGAAGGATATGGCCCCGGCTCTGTGGCAATTATTGTAGAATGCACCACGGATAACAAAAACCGTACCTTCTCTGAAATTCGCAAAATTTTTACCAGCCATGGCGGTTCGATTGGAACGGCGGGTTGTGTGTCTTATATGTTCAAAAGCAAAGGTATGGTCATTGTGAAAAAAGATGATATTAGCGAAGATGACCTCATGAACTTGGCCTTAGAGGCCGGCGCCGAAGATGTGCGCAATTCGGGAGATGTGTATGAAGTAATAACTAACCCGGATATGGCTGAACTCGACACGGTGAAAAAGGCCATTGAAGCCAAGGGCATCACACCGGTGTCAGCCGATTTAACTATGATTCCGGATACAAACGTTTCCATTAGCGATGAACATACTGCGGAAACTTTGATGAAAATGTTGGAAGCACTGGACGATCACGATGATACCAAGAACGTCTATGATAACTCCGACATTCCGGAAGAAATTGCTGCAAAATTAGAAGCATAATAAGAGGTGTTGTGAACGCTAAAACGACCACCGTTTTAGGCATAGACCCCGGTTTAGATAGAACGGGATGGGCCATCCTTACTAGGGACGCCCGTTCCGTTCTTTCGCTTGTTGCGTGTGGGCTCATCCACACAGAAGCCGGGCAGGAGCTTCCCACCCGCTTAGATTTTGTCCACAAAGAACTTCAAAAAGTGTTGTCCACGTACCAGCCGGACCAAGTAGCCATGGAACAAAACTACTTCTTAAAGCGGGCACAAACCATGGCCAATACCGTCATGACGCGTGGGGTGATTATCTTGGCGTGCCAGCAAGCCGGCAAGCAAATTACGTTTTATCCGCCACGCCGCGTAAAAATGATGATTTGCGGTACGGGAACAGCTGACAAAAAACAAGTGCAGCGCATGGTGCAACTGACGCTCCACTTAGATAAAATTATCAACCCCGATGATACCGCCGATGCCGCCGCTATTGGTATTTGCCATTTGAAGATGGCGCCACTCAATAATATGCTCAATGTAAAAGCGGCATTTTTGGAAAAATTAAGAACTGCCCAGGCCGCACAGATAAAAAAGAAATAGTCCTTTTGCGCGCGCGTACGAAAAAATATCCCCTAAACCGGTGTAAAATTGCTAGAATACTAGTATGGAAATTATTGTTTTACTGCCGGTACTATTTTTTTCAATTATTCTGCACGAGATTGCGCATGGTTATGCGGCCTACCGTATGGGGGATGATACCGCCTATTTGAGCGGGCGTTTGACGTTAAACCCCATCGCTCATGTGGATTGGATGGGTACGATTATCATACCGGCGGTGTGTTGTCTTTTTGGATGGCCGCTGTTTGGTTGGGCAAAACCTGTCCCTGTTAATCCGGTGCGCTTTCCTTCTCCTCGTAAAGATATGGGTAAAGTGGCTTTTGCTGGGCCGGCGTGTAATTTGATATTGGCTACGCTGTGTGTGGCCCTACTTAAATTGACGGTGGTACTTCAGGCGCAGTTGGGCCAGCATACCGGGGCCCTATTGCACATTTGGCAGTATGGATTATTTATTAACGTGTTTTTGGCTGTGTTTAATTTAATACCCATTCCACCACTGGACGGAGGACGTGTAGTGACGGCCTTGCTTCCGATGAATGTTGCGATTAAATATGACCACTTCGGCGGGCGGTATGGAATGTTGATTGTTGTTGCATTGATTTTGACGGGGGTGGTCAAATATATTCTTTTTCCGGCTACTTTTTTTATCGTTCGTATATTGGCCAAAATTTTTGGTTTATAGAGGTTTTTATGGCAGAAAATAAAATTGTACTTTCCGGGATGCGCCCGACAGGTAAATTACATTTGGGAAATTTTCACGGGGCACTTAAAAACTGGGTTGCATTGCAAAATAAATATAATTGCTATTTCTTCGTGGCAGATTTGCATTCGCTCACAACTGCTTATCAGCATACAGAAAATCTGGCACAAAATAGCGAAGATATGCTCATTGACTGGCTTACTGCCGGGTTGGATCCGAAAAAATGCACAATTTTTATTCAAAGCGATGTGCCAGAAGTAAGTGAGCTAAACACATTACTGGGGATGATTACCCCGCTGGGTTGGTTATTGCGTAACCCAACGTACAAAGAACAAATTCAAGAACTGTTAAAACAAAAATACGCCGGTCAATTAGATGAAAAAACACTGGGCGAAAAGGTGGCCTCTATTGCTGCCGATGATGAAATTTCTTGCTTTGGTTTTTTGGGTTATCCGGTGCTCATGGCAACGGATATTCTCATCCAACAAGCTACCTATGTGCCGGTAGGTAAAGACCAAACCGCGCACTTGGAAATTGCGCGCGATTTGTCACGCCGCTTTGCGGAAATTTACGGCGAGCAAGTGTTTACCGAGCCGCAACCGCTTTACACGACTGTGGCGCGCGTGCCGGGTCTTGACGGACGGAAGATGTCCAAGTCTTACAATAACTCTATTTTCCTTGGGGAAGATTTGGATAGTGTGCGCAAAAAAGTAATGACGATGTTTACGGACCCAAACAAAAAGGGCAAGAACGACCCGGCCAATCCCGAAGGATGCGTGGCGTATGCCTTCCACAAAATCTACAACCCCAATTGGCAAAAACGTTGCGAAGAATGCAAGGCAGGGGCCCTGGGTTGTGTGGCGTGCAAAAAGGAGCTTTTTGCACTAATGGAGCCCGAATTAGCTGCTTTTAATGTGCGTCGTAAAACATTTGAAAATGATAAAGCCCAACTGACACAAATTGTGAATGAAGGAAAAGAAAAGGCCCGTGCAAACGCTACGGCCACATTAGCTAAAGTGAAAAAAGTCATGCGGATTATTAAATAACTATGATTACAAGTGCTCCTACTCCTATCAATGTGCACATCAACGTCTTTGAAGGCCCGATGGACCTATTGTTGCACTTGATTAAAAAAGATAATTTGGATATTTGCGACATTAACATTGCCGAAATCACCACGCAATATTTGGATTACCTCAATGTGATGAAGGAGCTTAATTTGGAAGTGGCCGGCGAATTTTTAGTGATGGCCAGCACGCTCATGCAAATTAAGGCCAAAACGTTGCTTCCTTCCCAAGCCCCCACTAGTGAGGACGAAGGCCCCAATCCTATGAAAGAACTGGTGGCTAAGTTGGTGGAATATCAAAAATACAAAGAAGCCAGCAAATATTTAAATGAAAAATTAGAAGAAAATAAAGATAAATACTATCGCGCAGCGCCTATTTTTGACAATGGCGAAAAAGTACTCAACTTGCAGTTGTTTGATTTGTTGTCCGCCGTCAAACGCGCGTTTGACCGTCTGGATGAACGCAAGCGGATTGAGCTACTTAAAGTAGAGGAATTTCCCATTGAAATGAAAATGGAAAAGGTTGTGAATTTGTTTAAAAACCGTGAATGGGTACTGCTGGATGATATTTTTGTGGGAGAGACAAAAAAACGCGGCGTAATTACGTGCTTTATGGCGGTGTTGGAATTAATGAAGATAAAAAAAATTATTGCCCGTCAAGACGAGCGTGAAGGGCATATCCGCATCTATTTAAATCCTGATAATAAAGATAAAGACTTTAAAACTTTGATGCATGGCGACGAGGCCTAATGCAGGAGAATTTATGACTGAAGAAATGCAAGACACAAATCAACCTCAAGTGCAAACAACTGCTGCCGAGCCAACCGCTCAAACAAATACGGTTGAGCAGCCGCAAGCGCCTACCCTGTTGGAGAGTGAAGATTTACAAAAAATTATCGAAACCTTACTTTTTATTACAGATCGTCCGGTAAAAGTCTCCCGCTTGGTGGATGTTATCGAAAACACCAATGCTAAAGAAGTACGTGAGGCTATTACCAAACTCCAGGATATGTACACGGTGCGCGGTAGCGCGATTCAAATTATGGAAATTGCCGGCGGATACCAGATGTGTACTAAACCGGAATATGGCCGTTGGGTACGCCGTTTGTATAATGAGAAAATGACGACACGCTTATCCAATGCAGCGCTGGAAACCTTGGCAATTATTGCCTACAAACAACCGCTTACCCGTGCAGAAATGGAAGCCATCCGCGGTGTGGATGTGGCAGGTCCACTTGAGAAATTATTGGATCGCGGGCTTGTGCGCGTAGTAGGACGTAAGGATACAATTGGACACCCTATGGTGTACGGTACCACCGACGAATTTTTACGTATGTTCGGTTTGAATAAAGTGTCCGAACTGCCCGATTTGCAGGTATTTGCAGCAAAAAATTTAGAAGAAAAACAGGCGGATTTACCTTTTGGCGATCCGCTTCCTCCGTTGGGAGAACCGCGTATTATTCCACTGGAGGAATTGGAAGGGGAAGAGCGTTTAGAGGCGTTGGATGCTTCCACGCCGGATCCCTTCTTTCAGCGTAACAGTTATAATCAGGGTGATTTAACGCTTGGGGGATCGGTAGCCGATACACAGACCAATACGGATTTGCCTTTTGAGGAGTCCGCTGAGCAACCGGACCCTTTACAAGAAACCACAGCGCAGGAAGATCTTCCAGCGCAGGAGGAATCTAAATGAACATAGTTTTAGCCGCTAGCGAAGCGTTCCCATTTTGCAAAACGGGGGGACTTGCGGACGTTGTTGGTGCATTGTGTCAACAATTTGCGGGATATAAGGGGAATAAAGTACTTTTGTTTTTGCCTCATTATCGCAATATTGTGCGGGTCTCTTCTTTAAAAATTGTGCCCGGCGTATATCTTATCCCGGTAGGAGATAAAATAGAGCAAGCGTCTCTTTCGTACATTAATTGGGGGAATGTACTTGTATTTTTTGTAGGAAACCGTAAATATTTTGATCGTCCGGACTTGTACCGAACGAAAGAAGGAGAATTTCAAGATAACGATGAACGGTTTATCTTTTTTAACCGTGCCATATTAGAAGGGTGTAAATTTATTGGGTTCCGTCCGGACATTATTCACTGCCACGATTGGCAAACAGGGCTTATCCCGGCTTACTTAAAAACAGTATATAAATTGGACGCTTTCTACACGCGCACGCGCTCGCTCTATACCATTCATAACATTGCGTATCAAGGACATTATCCCTATTCTTCGTTTCGCAAGGCAGGGTTCCATCCGGTAGATTATACGCCTGAAAAATTTGAATATTACGGCGGTATCAGCTTTCTAAAAAGCGGGTTGGTATTTGCTGATAATATAAATACGGTCAGCCCTAATTACGCACGGGAAATTCAACAGGACCCTGCAATGGGGTTTGGGCTGGACGGAGTGTTGCGTGCCCGTAGTAAAAATTTTTGCGGAATCGTGAACGGCATTGATACGGATATCTGGGACCCGGAAATAGACCCCATTTTGTCCGTCGGGTACGATGCCAATGAAGCTGCCCGCGGTAAAATGGCCGCTAAATTGGCGTTGCAACAACAGTGCAAATTGACTCAAGATGATAAAAAACCACTTGTGGGAATTGTGTCTCGCTTGGATTATCAAAAAGGGTTGGATGTGGTGCTGGGTCTGATTGAAAAATTGCACAAACAAGCGCAATTTGTTATCTTGGGCAAAGGGGACCCTATGTTGGAAAAGGCCTACCAAAGTATGGCCCGTTCTCATGCGGGATCGGTCAGTTATACCGGGCGTTTGGATGAGGAGCTAGCTCATAAAATCTATGCCGGAGCTGATTTGTTCTTAATGCCTTCTCGGTTTGAACCGTGTGGTTTATCCCAGTTAATAGCTATGAAATATGGTACATTGCCGATTGTATCCAGAGTGGGCGGCTTGGTGGATACTGTAAAAGGATTTGACGGGAAAAATGAAAATACAGCTACAGGCTTTTTTATCGACTCGTTTACCGATGCGGGCATTTACAATACCGTACTTAAAGCCATCAATATCTACCATACAAACCGAGTACTTTGGAATCGGTTAATGCGTAGTGCGATGCGGCAAGATGTGTCGTGGGACAAATCCGCGCAGACGTATTTGGAATTGTACCGCAAAACGGCAGTTTAGGATATAGTATCAGAGTTGCGAGGAAATTATGGACGAACTTTTTGACGAGCAGAAACCTAAAAAACATACTCCCGCTAAACATGTGGGGCACTTGTACCGGAAACTTTTTTTGCTTGTTTTTTCAATTGCATTGCTGACGCAAGGTTTGTTGCTGGTGGATAAAGGGTTGAGTGATTATTACAACACACTTAATGATTCCTTTAAAGTTATTTTGACGGTTGATAATTCCTTGGAGAGCCAAGTGCTGGAACAATTGGGGCAATCCCTGAACCAAAAGAAGGATATTACCAGTGTGCGGCTATTGTCTCCGGAAGATGCACTTACTGTAGTTCGACATAAAAATCCGCAATTGGTTGATTCGTTGTTGTTGATGGGTAAAAACCAAATGCCAGCTTATTTTGAAATTACCCTCTCGGTGTCGGCGATTAATAACATTCGTCCCTTTGTGGATAATTTAAATGCGGAATATGAGGACCTTATCCCGCATTACAATTTGCAACAGGCCCAAATGCTCTTTTATGTGGGATTTGCGGTCAAATTAATTCGAGTTTTAATGGGAATTGCGCTGTTGTGCTTTTTGGCTTTTATGTTTTTGGTAGAAGCTTTTCCCTATCAACAGGGGCATGCAATGGGGGGATTATTCGCTGGATTGTTAGCGGCGGGGCTTTCTATTCTTGTGTTAGGAATTTTAATCTATCCCGTGGGACCGTTAAGCGAAACAGTATCTTCTTTTACAACGTGGCATCGTCAAGTGCTACTGGTGGTATTTAGTGGATTGTTAGGATGGACTTTTTCCAAATGGCAAAAATTCTAGGTATTGTATTGTGTTTTATTTTGCTGGTATCTTCTTCTGCACAGGCAGACGAAGCGGCTGATCGCAAGCAAGAACTGGCTAAATTAAAAACCAAAACCCAAAAAAAGGAAGCAGAACTTAAAAAATATCGGGATCAGGAAAAGAAAATTTCCAAAGAAATTTCTGCCTTGCAAACCAAACAAGCACAAGCCGAACGCATGAAAAATAAAGTGGAGATGGATATCTCCGTCATTGAGCAAAACTTGATTTCCATCGAAGATAAACGCAGTGCCCTAGAACGCAGTATGCCCATGTGGAAGGGTGTAGTTTGGGATGAAATTAAGAATTATTATTTCGAACCGGTATGTTCTGTGTGCCCGCAAGAAAATATTGAAGTGGAATTGTTTACGGATAGAATGCTCAATCATAAAGCCGCCTTTGCTGTAACCTTGCAGAAAGAAAATAACGAAGCCAAGGAACGTTTTGCGGCGTTTACGCAACGTAATAAAACACTGCAAGCCCAAAGCAGTAAACTAAAGAAAGAGCAAGCAGTTATCTCCCAGTCGTTTCAAAAAAAGAAGCAAGATTTGGATGTAACTAAGCGGAAAGTGGACAGTGTGCGCAGGGAAATCAATGAGCTTAATAAATCGGCCTCCGAATTGAATAATTTATTGGCTTCGTTCGAACGCAAACGTAAAGAGCAAGCTAAAAATAATACTACTGTTAAAGGAACAGGCCCTAAAATCAATGTACCGCCTCATTCGTTACCGTGGCCGGTACAGGGTAAAGTCCTTAGTCAATTCGGTAAAGAATATCGCTCCGACCTTAACACATGGATATTTAGAGACGGCATTAAAATTGCAGGGACATCTGGGGCCGCAGTGCGTGCCAGTGCAGCGGGAAGTGTAATTTATGCGGGAACGTTCCGTTCTTACGGTAATGTGGTTATTATGGACCATGGAAAAGGATTTTTTACTATTTACGGATTTTTAAAAGAAGTTCGCGTATCGGTAGGGGATAAAGTTAGCGTGCAGGAAACAGTAGGAACTGTGGGAAAAGACACGCAGGCTTCTTCCGGTACAGGGCAGTATGTGGTTTATTTTGAAATTCGTCAAGGGACAACGGCTGTTGATCCATTAGATTGGCTTAAGTAAGAGGGATTATGAAAAGAAAAAAATTAAATCGTATCGTGGCATGGTCTGCCGTATTATTTTTTGTAGGAACCTTATTTCCCTACGCCTACGGTGCGGTAGATGGTAGCTTGCGCAAGTTGCGCACATTAGTGGACGTGCTGGAGTTTGTAAAAGAAAACTATGTGGAAGCTACAGATACGGATCAATTAGTATCCGGAGCTATTAAAGGGGTTGTAGAGGAACTAGACGATTTTTCTTCTTATTTAGACCCAAAAGACTATAAAGAACTTACAAATGATACAAAAGGGGAATTTGGCGGTTTGGGTATGCGTCTGCAGAAAGTAGACGGATATATTACAATTATGACCCCTATGCCGGGCACACCCGCTTTTAAAGCTGGCATTATGCCGCAGGACCGTATTTTGTTTGTAGATGATAAAGATGTATCGGATATGAAATTGGACGAGGCCGTAGCATTGATGCGTGGGAAAGTGGGCAGCAAAGTAAAATTAACCCTTAGTCGCAAAGACGAAACTGGGGAATACAAAAGATTGCCGGATTTGACCTTGAAACGGGCTACCATCGTTCCGGAAGTGGTATATCACCGTATGCTACCCAATCAAGTGGGATATATTTATTTGGTCGATTTTTCCGGGCATAGTACGGAAGAAGTAAAAAAAGCATTGGCGGATTTATCTAAGCAGGGGATGAAATCCCTGGTGTTGGATTTGCGTTTCAATCCGGGTGGCTTGTTAACTGGCGCAGTAGATATTGCAAAGCTTTTCTTGCCTGACGGAGAAATGATTGTCTATACCAAAGGACGCAAATCTGAGTATTATCAAGAGTTTAAAACATCGGGGGATCCCTTGTATCCGGATATTCCTATGGCAGTACTTATCAATCAAGGTTCTGCCAGTGCCAGTGAAATTGTGTCCGGTGCCTTGCAGGATAATCACCGTGCTTTTATTGTGGGCCAGCGTTCATTTGGCAAAGCCAGCGTGCAACAAGTAACGCCGCTTTCCGGCGGGGCAGGGCTTCGTCTTACCATTGCCAAATATTACACGCCTTCGGGAAAACTTATTCAACGTAATTACCGCGATAAAACAAAAGCCGATGAAGGGGGAATTTTCCCGGATGTAGAAGTTATTTTCGCTCCGGAAGACGAAGCAAAAGTATTTATGCAATACAATGACATTATTTATACTCCGGGCAAACAAACTAAAAAACCTCAATTCTCTGTTAAAGACCCCGTGTTAGATCAAGCCGTGGATATTTTGACGGGTAAAATTACCTTGGAAGAAGCTAAAGCTCAGGCACAAAAAGCCGCAGAGAAGCGGAAAGCAGCTGAAAAAAAGGAAAATAAAGAGCAAGAGCCGGAAACAAGCTCCGCAAATACAAAAGACAAATAAGTATGAAACAACCATTTACCATTTTAGCAATAGAATCTACTTGTGATGAAACTTCTGCCGCGGTTTTGCAAAACGGCAAGAAATTGCTTAGTAATGTAATTTATTCGCAAATAGATGAGCATAAAAAATATCATGGTGTCGTGCCGGAGTTGGCAAGCCGTGCCCACGCGGCTAAAATTGCTACAGTGATTGAGGAAGCTTTAAAAGACTATTCGATTGATTGTGTGGCTTTTGCCAGCGGTCCTGGTCTGCCGGGTGGATTAATGGTGGGGCGTGTGGCCGCGGAAACCTTGGCTGCTTATAAACAAGTTCCGCTAGTAGGTGTCAACCATTTGGAAGGACACATTTTTGCCTGTGATTTTGAAAATGGTGAGGTAACCAATCGTTTACAGTTCCCGTTGGTAGCGTTGGTAGTATCTGGTGGACATACTGAGCTGTGGTATGTCAAAAACTACGGACAATACAAGGTGCTGGGAAAAACGCGCGATGATGCTGCCGGAGAAGCTTTCGATAAAGTGGCCAAATTGCTAGGTCTTCCGTATCCTGGGGGACCGCAGGTGTCCGCGCAAGCGTTAAAAGGCCGGCGGGATGCAATTGCCTTTCCGCGCCCGCTGTTGCCGGGGACCTGGGAATTTTCATTTAGTGGAATTAAAACGGCTGTTAGCTACTATCTGCGGGATCACCAACAAATCAGTGTGCCGGACGTATGTGCCAGCTTTGAAGAAGCGATGGTAGATACCCTGGTTACCAAGACTTTATTGGCGGCCAACAAGTATAAGGTAAAATACATTGCAGTAGGCGGCGGAGTGGCGGCCAACAGTCTGTTGCGGGAACGTATGCAAGCCCGTGCACAGGCGCAAGCCAAAACGGTGTTTTTTGTGGAGAGAAAATTGTCTTCGGATAATGCGGCCATGATTGCATTAGCCGCGTATAAAAAGTTAGAATATGCCCAACAAACAGGTAAGCCGTTTAAGGCCAATGTGGATATAGATCCAAATATGAAGGTGCGTAGTTGGTGACGTATAAGGAGTAGGAAATGATTTTATGGACCATGCCCGATGCGGGAGACCAAACAAACGAAACGTACGAATCCTTTTTGGCTTTATTCAAAAAGGAAAATCCGCACATCCCGGTAACTACACGTGTGTTTACACGCAATGTGTTGTGGCGGCGTATGTTTACCATCAAACACCCCGCTCACGAGGAAGAAATCCCGGATTTGGTTCAAATTCCGCATTATTGGACTGCCCTATTGGTGCGGGAGGGTGTAGCCGAAAATTTATCTCAGCTAGATCCCGGCCTTTCCTTGACCAATTGTTTACCTGCGTTAAAAACTCATTGCTATAAACCGGGCACCAAAGACATTTATTCATACCCTTGGTGGTTTGATATTAGTGCGCTACATTACCGTGCCGATCATCTTAAACTGGTGACCAATAATCCGGAAAACGACTTAGCCACCTGGGACGGATTTTTAAATATTTGTGCTGCCTTACGGGAGAAATTTAAAGACGTTGCGGGCTATTACCCCGTGCAAAATGGGGACTGGCGCGGTTCTTTATCGGTGCGTAGTGCGTTGCCATGTATTTGGGGCCGGGGGGTAGATTTATTGACGGCGGATTTGCGTAGTACATCCGTAGCCACAAAAGCGTTTAAAGAGGGTATTCGCGATTATGTAAATTTAGCGTTGCATAACTATATGCCCATTTTGCGGGAGCGTGGCTCCTTAGGGACGATGGTTTCCGGCAAGGCCAGTTTGATGCTCTCGCGTAAATTAGGGTTAAGCACATTTGATGCCCGCCACGGCATACAGGTGCACACGGTCCCTGTTCCATCCACGGGGGGACCAGCCCCGGCGTACTTATCCGGCATGAACTTATTTATTAACGTGCGCAGTCAGCACAAAAAGGAGGCCTTGGCCTTTATTAAATTCTGTGCCCGGCCGGATATTCAAGTGAAATATGCAAAGTTGCTGGAAGTATTTCCTGCCTTTGAAGAAGCTCTTGAAATTTTTATGTTATCTTCTAGCCGTCGGTTACACATTTACGGGGGAATTTTGGCCGATGCTAAAACATTGCCCAATATAACAATCACCGGCACGATTATGGAAATCTTAAAGCGCATTTTAGCGGTATGTGCCACACAAATTGTGGAAGGCCGTTTCACGCAGGCCTCTTTGGATAGAGAACTGGACTTGGCTGCTAAAGAAATAGAATATTTACTGTCCATTTACGAGAATTAATTATGTTTGATAAAAAATCCTATACGCTCTACAAATTTCATAAACAATTAAACCAGGCGTTTCAAAACAAGCGCGAACTGTTGGAAAGCGCTTTGCCTGTGTTGCGTAACTTGTTTAAGTTGGACCGTATCTACTTTTTTGATTGGCAGCAAGAGCGAGCTATTTTGTCCCTTCGTATGATGTGCAAAAAAGAGTATTGCATGGACAAGCAAGAAGATATTTCGGTCATTGGGGAGCCGGCCTTTTTGAAACAATTACTCCAAGAGGGAATTACCGAAACGACTGATTTAAGCTATCCCGCTATCTATGTATTAGTGAAATGGCAACGCCCCAGTATGGAGCTCAAACACGGGGAAGTTCACACATATATGCAAGAAAAGGTGGGAGTACTGCGTTTGGAACGTTTTAAAAAGACGCGTGTGTTTACGGTGCAGGAAAAAGAACTCATCAAAGCGTTGGGGCAAGAAATCTCGCACAATTTACGCAATACGGAAATTGACCAAGCTAAAAATCAGCGTTTAAATGTCTCCACGGCTTTGAACGATTTATCGACGGTTTTTGCCTCTTCTTTACGCTTAGATGACGGATTAGAGCTTATTTTGCAAGGGGTACAAAAATATTTCCGCTTTGACCGTGTGCGGTTGTATTTAACGGATGCTTATGCCCGCAAAATAAAAAGTGCGCTTTGTGTGGATGTTTCCGGCCAAGTTACGCGGTTAACGGAAGATGAAATTGGCGAGCCCGAACAATCTCTTTTGAAAGAAGTATTTGATGCGGGGGTGACCTATCGTTCTACGCGCAGTGTTATTTACATTCCGCTCAAAGTGCAGCGCAGCAAAGTAGGGTTTTTAGCGTTTGATAACGTGCTTTCCCGGCGGCAAGTTGGGTATTTGGATTTTATTTCTTTGCAACAATTTGCCTCTCAAATGGCCCTGTCTATAGACAACGCCCGCTTGTTTGAACGCGTACAGGAATTGTCCAATTATGACGAGCTTACCCATTTGCCGGTACGCCGTTACTTTAACGAAAAATTAGCCGAAGAAATGTACCGTGCCAAACGTTTTGATCTAACGCTTTCACTCATGATTTTGGATATTGATTTCTTTAAGCAAATCAACGATAATTACGGCCATCAAATTGGGGACTGGGCTCTGCAAGAAGTCAGCCGTATTATTCGCACCAGTTTGCGCCAAACGGATGTGCCTTGCCGCTTTGGCGGGGATGAAATGGTCATTATGCTCCCCAGCACAAATAGTGAAGAATCCAAAGTAATTGCCAAACGCCTCAAAGAGCGCATCAACGCAATTACCTTGCCCACCAAGTACACTGGGGGGGAAGAGATCCATATTTCCATTAGCCAAGGGGCGGCCTCATTCCCTGCGGATGCTTCTTCGGCCGAAGAACTACTTGAAAAAGCGGACAAAGCGCTTTATGTAGTTAAGAAAAACGGCCGCGGTTTTTTTGCTGTGTACCGCGACGTGGCCGACCAAACCAAAGATTACAAAAAAGAGTAAATCCTAACGAGATTGCGTGGAAGATGCTGAATCAAGTTCAGCATGACGCTTGTTTTAAGATACGTGTCATTCCAGACTTGATTTGGAATCTTCAACGTTTGTAGTTGCGCAACGCAAACAGCGGGTGCGTGAAGGCCCTAAACAGAAACCTTTCGGGACGCCCGTTTTCCTTCATTTTTCTCCCTCGGCAATTCTCTCTAAAAAAAATATTGACAATTCTCTCAAAAGTTGCAAAAATTTAATGGTGTACTACCCGCCTAAGAAATTAGGCCTGTTTAGTACACATTAACAGAAGACGAAACGGCGTTTTATTTTTAACCAAATAAAGCGCGGTTTGTATGTAGTTTTTATATGTAAAATTTACTACAATGTAGAAGATACAAAGTAGTAATAAACCTTGCAAGGGATTAAAAACGAAATGACAAAACTTCAAAATTTACTTCACACTTTTTTTAAACCTCAGGCGGTAAAAACGTCTCTTTTCGCAATTTTATTTGTAATGGCAAGCCCTGTGCTGTTTGCACAAACGGTAAACACCGTCAGCACTGGGGTGTGGTACTTGGATGGAGTAAGTGCCGCAACGGACAATACGGATTATGCGTTGTATTGCAATGCCACCGGCCCAGATTTAGGCGGAACTGATCGGAGTTTTGTGTATACTCCCTATCCGGAAAGCAACCAAAACAAAAATGATCCGTGGGTAAGCTCGGCCCTTATTGAGTATGATCAACCCTATCCGTCCCCGACGGCCAATAATAACTACCCCAACCACTGTTTGGGGTTGTGTGCTTCTTTTTCGTGTAGCAATTTGCCTGTCGGCCAATCTACGTATTCGGTTGCGTTCCCTTTGCAACGTATTACGTTTGACATTTTTAAATACTACAACGGTAAAAACCCCAAAAACCCGGATGAACTCCCGTCCATCCGCTCCATTGATGTCTATCCAGCGCAGGATCTTACCAACTATAAAAATTATACCTGTGGATCTTACCACTGTACCAATGCGGGAAAAGATGATACTAAAAACTCTGTAGTGGCGGAATGTTTGGGAGCCCACTGGGCGTGTGATGGAACAAATTGCTGGCCGATAACAATGACGAAGGCCGATGCAACAAAGGCAGGTAAGCTCAAGAACTATGTGAAGGGAACCGCAGGGAGCAATAACCAATGTACCTATTACTCTAGTCCTACTAACTATGTTAATTGTTGTGAAGCGGCTGGACACAGTGATTGTGTCTTCTTTGACAACAACGGTGCCGAAACAAATGAAGCTTTATCCTTCTGTACCGGTTGGGACGGATTTTATGAAATGGGTGGCGAGTTTGGTAAATCCAACGGGGATTTCGGCTTCCGTGCCACTGCTTATACCAACGTCCCTTCGGACGGTGTAATTGCCGACCGTATTGAAATTCAAGAAATGGGCGTTTATCCGGGCTACAACGGGGCAACCCAAATCCCGATACAAATTGACGTTACCAACGTACACATGGTGCGCAGCACCCCCACTTTGGTGGGTACTATTACCCCGGTGTCCGCGCAACCTTATACATTTACCTACCGCTTAAGTAAAGATGCAGATGTGCGCATTGCCATTTTTGATGCCTCTACCGAAGATATTACCGCTTACGCCGGGACGGCCGCTACAGCCTCCGGGCAACAAACCGGTTCTTCCACCACCGTTACGCAGGAAGTTTTTACCCCGGTAACGTTTGCAACGGTATGTTCTCGCTTGGGTGGCTCGGCCCAGGGCAATGATTGCGTTTTCCACTCCGGAAATTATGCTACCGAGACTGGCTGCAACTACATTAGCGGTACCTGGACGGCTGCCGCAGAAGTAGAGTTGCAAATTTTAACGGAAGAAGGATGTTCAGCCATAGGCGGTACGTTAGTCGGTGGAAATAACTCCGCTACAGGGACTCTTACACCGTTACATTGTGCATGGAGTACTACAGGCGCAAGCGAGTGTGAAAGCATGGGCGGTACCTGGTACGTTGCGGGTAGCACCGGGGGAAATATAGACCCGGCTGGTGATTCCAGCGATATGGGCGACTACTGTTATTTCACCGCATTTAACGAAAATATTTGTACAGGTTCATCTATGACGTGGCGTGATGGTGCATGTTATTCCACGTCCGGTGTATCTTGCCAAGTTGCCGGCAACAACCAAACAATCTGCCAAGCCGCAAATTATACCTGGCAGGATGGTCAATGCGGCCAAGTAACTACCCAACAAGTTGTCCAACCGGGTACAACTACGGATGTAACTGTTGGCGCGTCCGAAACGAACACCATTAGCTTTGCAGCCAAGACAGAGGCCGCAACAGCCAAAATTGTACGCACATTAGCTGACTGGCAACCACGTACCGGCGAAGGCATTAAAGGAGTTGAAAAGGATACACAAATTTCCGACTTTGATTCCTGGGATGGGCGCAATGACGACGGACTCTTGCTCCCGGCGGGTAACTATTTAGCTTCCATCCAAGCCAAAACGCAAGACGAATGGCCGGGGATTGATTTCTCCCGCGCGGTAACACGTCAAGTATCGTTGGACCCGTTGAAATTAACGGATGTTCGTGTAACCGGGCTGAGTAAACAATCTACCGCGTATGCCACTATTTCTTATGTACCCACGGAACCTTCTACCGTGTATTGGGAAGTATATACCCCGGGCACGCGCTTTGTAACGCAGGAAATTACCTCAGCGGAGGGAAATTCCACTTCTGCCGTACTTACAAACTCGTCCGCTCCTACAGGGACTGCCCCCACGCTGGATGGAAACATGGGCTCCTTGGTATATCGCAGTGCCGAGCAAAAAACGGGACGCATGAATTATACCCAACGTTGGGATGGTACCTGCCAAGCGTTAGACGCAGATGGCAACCCAACTAATTGTGTACGTACTTATGCTAAGAATGAAAAAATGTCTAACGGTAGCATTTGTACAAACGGCAATTGTAAGGAAACCTTTGCATATGGTGCCCCCATGCCGGATGGAAACTATGTATATGTGTTATGGGCGGAAGTTCCTTATAATGGGTGCTACTCTAATGCTGCAGCCACTAAAACGGATGGATATTACGGCGCGCCCAAATTCGAGCCGAATACGCCGTGTACCTATAGTGCTGCCAACAACAATAAACAATTTACCGGTGTAAAAACCTTAAAATATACTGTTGGTACGTTGGAATTGGAACGCGGGTTAGTTGGCATTACTATGCAACCGGCCAGCTATGCCACGTTAGGTTCTAGCCCCACAGCATACGGTTTGGATCCGTTCATCTTTAAATACTCGCTCGACCGCAACGCACAAGTAATCGCCACAGTAGAAAATACGGCTGGTGTAGTGGTAAAATACCTGACCTTGCAAGAAGGCGAACCGAACGTTGCCCAACAGCTTAACACGTTAACGTGGGATGGCCGCGACGAACAAGGCCGTATGGTTTACCCCGGGACCTATATGTTCCGCGTGAAAGCCATGGATGCTATGTTCCCAGCTATGAGCAACACGGCTATTACGGTCTTCCCCGTGGATATGTACCGCGTGGTGGACGTAGCCACTACGGATGTATATGGCGATTCTAACGCCAAAGCAACTATTTCATATCATTTGTCCAAAACCATGAATGCCCAGGTGAATATATATAATAAGGATGTAGTCATCCCTCACTATAATAATACCACTGGGGATTATAACAGTGCAAAAGTGACGGCTGTGTATAGTGGAAGTAACCCTAGCGTCTCCGACACTACAACGCAAGGAGACGTAACCTATATTACAGCGGGCACTGCAACTATTACAATTAATGGTACGACGGTGACCAATGACGGGGTACAAATCCCGGTAGATGGGTCCGTGGTAACTTACGGAGATTGTGGCGCTAATACTTGCCGCAATACGTGGACAGCTGCCACCAACCGTACAATTGTGGGTGACCGCGACAAAAACCAAGATCTCACCAATAATGGGGATGCCACCAGCAATGAACCGGCTGACGGTACTTACACAGTGTATTTAAAACAAGAAGTGCTGGATATACCGGCTTCTTCGTTGGCTGCTTGGCCGCCCCGTATTTGTAACTTAGCTGATGATGCAGCCATCTTTACGGATGGACATGTAGATCCGGCTAAGGTCAACCAAACGAAAACGGCCTGTATCTACGTGAACGATACCACCTTTACCAACTATCCCGCTAACGCGGCACAGGCTGCGGCAAATGTATTGGATGTGCGATTGCAACCTATTCACACGTTTGACCGCTCCAGCTTGCGCGTGGGTGATGACGGTATTGTAATGGAAGAATGGGATGCGTTGTACTTCTACAACCCCACCCCGGATGCCGGGCGCCACACGGCGGCTGAAATTCAAAAGTGCCAAGGGCAGAACGAAAAAGCCAACTGTCCTTATGAAATGGTGCCGGATGGTCAATATCCGTTCTTCATTTCCGCACGTTCCAACGAGCCGTTTAACAGATATTATTATGATGCGTTGCGCGATAACGGCAAAACGTTTGGTAGTGGTCATACTTACACTATCTCCGGCGAACCTTTTAGAAAAGGTGTGGAATCGGATAATGTGGACAACATTGACGTCCAACAAGAAGATTACCTCTACGCTTCGGACAAAGTGGTGCACAAAATCAACGTGACCCGCGGGCCGGTGTACTTCTTGGAGGGTAGTACGGCCGTGTTCCCCAATGCACCGCAACTCTTTAATGCGTCTTCCACAACGCTTACCTTCATCCCACCGTACGAAATTAATTTCTCTATTTCCCGTGCGGCACAGGTGGAAGTGGCTATTGTGGCATTGGAAGCCAATATGTGCTCGCCAGTGACTGACAATGTAAAATCCGGCACGGTCAATGTGTACGAATCCCGTACCAATGTAGCGGGGGAAATCTGCAAATTCCTCTCCACGATGACCATCGCCAATACGGGCCACTTTGATGCCAACGTCATCCGCAAGATTTATTGGGATGGTACGGATCATACCGGTAATTACGTAAAACCGGGTATTTACGAAGTGCGCTTGACCGCACGGAACTATCCGGATGCGGGTCTGTATCAACCTACGGTCAAGTCCATTACACTCAATGCGGATTTGTTAAAAGTATTCGACTTGTTGGAAACAGATAACTATGCTATTTCTCAGCGCAATACCAATATGAAGATTGGTTATCAGGTCTCTGTGCCGATGAAAGTAGCTATCCAAATCTTTAAGCCGGGTACCACGATTTATGACTATGCCAAGGGTACGTTGCGCAACCCCACCACGGGTAAAGAGGTACAAGATATCCGTGAAGTGTTGGTGCGCTCAATTGTAGGTTTGCGCCCGGGTACCACGCTTATTGAAGAAGTGTGGGACGGCCGCGACTATGCCCAACAAGAGGTTCCAGATGGCATTTATCCGTTCCGCTTTGTCACGTCGCTCGATTCTGCGGCAGTTGACTCCGTAACGGGTGAAATCTTGTTTGGTGATGATGCATCCACCAACCCCAATGAATGGAAAATCCAACGGGTTGCCGATACGTATGAGTATCAAAACTTGCACAAAGCTACCATTGCTATTGGCGACGGACGCTTTGTCTGCGAAGATTGGCAAAAAACGGTATTCTTCTATCCAAACCCGCTCAATGATGCCAGTAAGGGTACGCTCGAAATTACCAAGATGCCGGTGCCGGGTACTGTATCTATTAAGTACTTCAACTTGGCAGGCGATTTGGTGCGCGATTCCGACTACACCTGTGTGGATGCCAATAACTACCAAACCACCATGGGTTCTAACTTGTACTTCCAACCGGATAACAACGTAAGTACCAACCGGTTAACCCCTGAACAATTAGATCCCAAGACGGGTTCGTTCTATAACGTACGCAACGCAGCTTTGCGCTGCAAATGGGACCGCACCAACCAGCACGGCAAGAAAGTTGCCCGCGGCGTGTACTTTGGATTGGTAGATTTTAAAGCTTATAATGGGCGCGAACATTGCCAAAAAGTAGTGAAAATCTTAATTCCATAGGTAACTTCGTGCTATAATATAAGAGGAAGAATGAATTTATGAAGATATCACACTTAGTAACCGCAAGTTTATTAGTTGGACTGCTCAGCACCAACGCATTGGCTATCAGCAGCAAAGCCGGTACCAGTGCGGGGGCCTTCTTGAAGATTGACGCGGGGGCACCGCGCGCACAAGCGTTAGGGAACGCTTTTGTGTCAGTTGCTGACGGCCCGGAAGCATTGTTCTGGAACCCGGCCGGTTCTGCCAGTGCTACTACGCGTGAACTTCAGTTCACTTATATGGATTACTTGCAAGGTTACAAAGCTCGTACCTTAGCTTACTTGCAACCTATCGGGAAAACAATTATCGGCCTTACCGTGAACTACATGGATATGGACGATTTCGATTTCCGCGATGAATGGGGGGACAAACAACCGGAAGTAGGAACTCCTGTGCGTAACTTTGTGGGAAGTTTGTCCATTGCCCGCGGGTTTATTGATCAAAAACTGCAAATTGGCGGTACCGCTAAATATGTAACAGAGCGTTTGTATAGAGGGGACCCGTACTATGATCATACCCACTATGATAACGTTGGGTTTGACGTAGGTGCAAAATTGCGTTTAGTCAATTGGTTGGGCTTGGGCGGCGCTATTGTGAACATTGGCGACAAAGATGAAATGCCGCGCGGTTTACGTTTAGGGGCCGATTTGAATACCCGTTACTTTACCATCTCCGGTGAATATACTAAATACCGTGATGATAAAGCCCGTTATGGGGTAGGGTTGGAAATTCATATTCCGGAAGATCTGTTGCAAGTTGCCCGCTTTGATTTGCGCGTAGGTTATTATACGCGTGATAATACCGGCGTTAATACGGAAGATAGCTGGGTCAAGGATGTGGGTTTGGAAGAGACTTCCCGCGTATCCTTTGGGGTAGGTGTATATAGCGGAGAGCTGTTTGGTTATGGGGCCTCGTTGGATTATGCAGTTACCCCGTTTGGGGCATTGGGTACGTCGCAACAGTTGGCGTTGTCTATTCAATTTTAGGATATGTTGAATATTGGAAAGAAAGGACTTTTGAACAAAAAAGGCCAAGGAACTGTAGAATATATTATTGTTGTGGCCGGATTGATGGGGGCGTTTCTTTCTTTCTATGTATTATATTCGCACTTGGTTCCCCAGCAGTTTGAACAAGGCGCAAAAATTATTTTGACGGATTATAACGCAGGATAAAAATTTAGAATTCCAGGAGGAGTTATGAAATACATCGTCATGTTGCAAAACAAAGTAGACATGCTCAAAGCCAAAGCTTTGGGTACGCTTACCAAAAAAGAAGGTCAAAACACCGTAGAATATGTACTCATG
>JBGUMP010000005.1:0-26012 GCA_045116875.1 Elusimicrobiaceae bacterium
CCTTTCCCTATCTTGGATACACAAAAGTCCGCAAACTCTCTTTCATGTTCGCTAATTTCACCGTAGTTACCCCAAAATTCCTGTAAATCTATAGAGCCACTTTGCCATAATTCACAAAATCGGGAAGCCCTTTCATCGCTCTCCTTGTTGCATGGAAACACCACCAGAGCAACATACTCCAACAGAGCATATTCTGCTTGTTTGCGATTTTCTTGAAAATCTCGTTTTGTGGGTATGGCTAGATTCATAATAATTTCATTGTATCTTATTTCCAATACAAATTGTCAAAAAATGCCAGATTAGCAATATGTTTAGGAATGATACAGATTTAAGGAAGCATTATGACTATAGGTAAAATATCACTTATGCTAACTTGCGTACTGTTATTAGCCAGCTGTGCACATATAAGCGCAAGCCAGCAAAAAGATATGGCAAATTTTGACAACGTATCCTTGATATCCGTATATGACGGAGATACGTTTTACGTAGATATCCCCTCTTGCAATATTGAGGTTTTCTGCAAATATATTTCCGTTCGCGTACGAGGAGTAGATTGCCCTGAAATGAAAGGAAGCTCGGCAGAAACGAAAGCCCGCGCCAAGCAAGCCAAGGAGTTTAGTGAACGCTTTCTCAAAAATGGCAAAATCCTACTGTACAATTGTGGACGAGACAAGTATTTCCGGCTACTTTGTGATGTGGGAGTTAACGATAAAAGCTTAGGTGCAGAGTTAATTAAGTCCGGACATGCTGTTTCTTATGATGGTGGAACAAAAAATCCTTAAAATTTAAAGTAAATTCATTATTTTCCCCTGCATTTACCCTGTTTAGCAGGGAAATAGCATCCCTCGCCTGTTTGTCCCCTGTTTAAAAGCCATTTTCCTCGCTTTATCGTCGCTTTGGGAGTTAGCATTCTCGCCGCTTTCTCCCCGCTTCAAATTTATTAAAAAATGCTATTTTCAACCGCTTTTCTACCGCTTTGGAAAAACAAAAAAGTGGCACTTTTTGCCGCTTCATTGCCGCTTTGATAAAAAAATATTCAGCATAGTGCTAGGAAAACTAAAAGCACCGTAAAAATTTGAACCCCCTTTATGGGGGTTTTAATTTTTGTGGAGTATCGAGCAATACCAACTGCTTGGTATTGCGTCGAGATTCGAAAGCCGGACCCTTATGCGAGTTTGAGTGCCGACGGCACGAAAGGCGAGCATGGGGAGGCGGGGTCGCGAGCGCCGCACGTCAGTAAGGCGACTTGTGACCGAACGTGTCGACTCCGTATTTTAGTTTTGATTTATTAGCATAAATCCCCGTTAGGGTTAAACCCTGACGGGGATTTTTATAAACGACTTTCAGCATATGGTTATGGGCGCATTTTTGGGAACTGTGGCAAATCTTTTGTTTTTATGCTGACACCACGAGGTAGGAAGTCGCGCACTTGCGAATTAAAATGTTTTATAATAGGGATATATTTCTACAGGAGAAGAATATGCGTAAACTTTTGTGTGTTTGCCACATTTTTATAATTGGTTTATTTATATTCTGTTTATGGGCATGTAATAAAACCCCGAAAGGACAAGATAATCAAGGAAAGGCAAAAGATGTTCAACAAGTTGAAAAAAAACTCATAACACAAACAGATAAAACGGATGTTGCCATTTCCCTTTATTTGCCATCTTGGAAATATGAAGGGAAAGATCTACTTTGTAAAGCTATTAGTGTAAATGATCTGCAGAGAGTTAAGCAATTAATAAAAGATGGTGTAAACGTAAATAATCCGGAAGCGTGTGGTATAAATCTTGAATATATGACTCAGGCATGCAATTTCTCGGCGTTATCACTTGCTATTACTGAAGGCAATTTGAATATTGTAAAAGAGCTTATTAAGGCGGGAGCGGATGTCAACAAAAAGACCTATTGTGCAACATGGTATGGCGGAGAAGGCGAAGATGAGTACTATGTTGCTCCACTGTATATTGCGATGAAAGGAATCCCTTTCGATGAGAAAAAATCGAATAAAGATATTGTAAAGGAACTTGTTTTGGCCGGCGCGGATGTAAATGCTATAGACGAGGATAATAATACTTTGCTGGAATTGGCAGATGATGTCGAAATTGCGCAAATATTGTTGCAATATGGTGCTAAAGATTCCCTTGTGGCGGCTATTAACCGTAAAGATTGGGATGCATTTAATAATTTGTTAAAAACAAGCGATTTAAAAGCTAAAAATAAAGCATTGGCTAGCGCGGTTACACTTAATAATATATCTTTGACGCAAAAAATCATTGAAGCGGGCGCAAATGTCAATTCGCTTATAAAGCGTGATCCTTACCCCAACGAGGGGTGCCCTATCACAACGCCTTTGTCCGCCGCATTGGATGGGAAGTTTTCGAATATGGCAACCTTGTTGAAAGAAAAAGGTGCCCACGAAACGGTGTGTACAGCAATTGCAAGTAAAGATTTGCAGCGAGTTCAGCAAATCGTACAGGTGGGCACGGATTTCAATAAAGAATATGAGTATTGTATCCCTTTTGATTGTGATAATATCTTCCCTCTATGGCAGGCCGTTAGGACAGAGAATGTCGAAATTATAAAACTATTGCTTGATAATGGGGTGAATTTAAATGACATTAAAGGCAATACCGCTCTTAAACTTGCCCAAGAAACTGGGAATGAAGATGTTGTTAAACTGCTAAAATCTGCCGGAGCAAAAGAATAAGCATTTAGCCACCTGAACTACACTCACCGTATTTTAGTTTTTAATTATTAGCATATATCCCCGTTAGGCAATTTACCCGACGGGGATTTTTTATGAACGACTTTCAGCATATGGTTATGGGCGCATTTTGGGGAACTGTGGTAAATCTTGTGTTTTTTGCTGACATGGGGAGGTAGGGAGTCGCGCACTTGCGAATTAAAATATGTTACGATAAAAACATATTGTTTATAGGAGAAACAGCATGCGTAAATTTACACAAATTATCAGTAGTATATTTATTGCTTTATTTGGATTTGCTTGTGCCCGTCAAGACGCATTATACAAAGCCATTGAAGCCGGAGATACACAACAAGTCGCTCAACTGATTGCCAACGGAGCAGATGTAAATAAACGGTACTCAAAACCTAGTCCAGGAAGCACGCCTTTAATGTGGGCTATTACGAAAGGGAACCTGGATATTGTGAAACTACTATTGCAAGCCAAGGCAGATATTCACGCTCAAGATAAAGAGGGAATGACCCCGCTTATGGTGGCCTGTATTACGGAACGCCCGCAAATAGCAGATATGTTAATAAAGGAGGGGGCCAACATCCATACAGCTAATGCAGGGGGAGCAACTGCACTGCTTTTAAGTGCTTATTATGGCAATTTAGAGTTGGTAAATTTGTTAGTACAGGCAGGGGCCGATGTAAATCGAGCAGATAACCAAGGAGCTACCCCCCTTTTTTTGGCGGCAAATGCCGGAAATAATGCTTTGTTAAATTCGCTCATAAAGGCGGGAGCAAATGTAAATGTGATGACCTCTTCCGACCGCAAGGGAACACCTCTTATGGAAGCTGTTTTCCAAAATAAGTTAGAAACGGTCAAACTCCTTATCCAAGCGGGAGCGAAACTTGATTTGCAAGATAGTTTTGGATGGACAGCTTTATTCATTGCCAGTAGCCAAGGATATACAGAACTTGTTAATGAGTTACTGCAAGCCGGAGCAAATGTTAATCTTGTAAATGGCGGTGGGGACACCCCTCTTATGGTAGCTTCCAGTGAAGGACACTCGGAAACAGTTGCTACGTTACTTACCCATGGAGCAGATGTAAACGCCCGTAATCATGACGGCTGGACTGCGTTAATGATTGCTAGCCAACAAGGGAATTTAGCTATTGTTCGTACTTTATTACAAGCTAAAGCGGATGTAAATGCAAAACAAAAGGATGGGTTTGCTGCCATTAAATTTGCTACGGCTGCCGGACATACAGAAATCGTAAACTTTCTTAAATCTGCCGGAGCAAAAGAATAAGCATTTAGCCACCCAAACTACACACACCGTATTTTAGTTTTTGATTTTCAGCATATATCCCCGTTAGGGTTAAACCCTGACGGGGATTTTTTATAAACGACTTTCAGCATATGGTTATGGGCGCATTTTTGGGAACTGTGGTAAATCTTGTGTTTTTATGCTGGCCGGACTAGGCAGACGGCCACGCAGTTGTCAGTAAAAAGAGTATAATAGGAATAAGTATAACTGTTAAAATGGGAAGATTTCACTATGACCCCCCAAGAAGAAAAATTTTTAAAAGCGGCCAAAAATGGTAACAAAAATTATGTAAAAATGCATCTGGACAATGTGAATACAACAGCGCAGACAGCTGCTTTTATTTGTACGCCTTCTATAGAAATTGGGCAATTATTACTAGATGGGGGAATTGATGTTAACGCTTGTGCGATTGAAGTAATAGATATCGCGGGTCGTTTTCAAACGGTTAAAGAAAAAAAACAGTACTTTAGTTTTTGGATAAACATGGAGGATAAATTTGATATTTTTGAAGATAGCTATGTAAGTTATTGGACTGCACTCGGCTATGCCTGTAAACACAATGAATTGTCAAAAGCAAAATGGCTTATTGAAAAAGGTGCAGATAAGAGCAAAACCTCGCATTTAATACGTCCCAATCGTTTTATGCCCGCGATATATGACTGGTCCCCTCAAGAAATTGCTTCGGTAAATGGAAATTTAACATTAGCAGAATTGGTTTGCATCGATAACACATGCCATTTTACCAAACAAGAATTATTTTTTGATGCTGTCAAAAATGGCTATGAAGAAGAAGTAAAAAATTATTTGCAACAAGGGATCAATATAAATATTACGAATGATGACGGACAAACACCGCTTATGATAGCAGCCAAAAATGGGAAAGATACTATTGTAGATATCTTGCTTACTGCCAAAGCGGATGTTTCTATGTACGAGGAATTTACTCTTCAGGAACAACAATTTCTACAGGCCGCCAACAAAGGAGACGCGGCCTATATAGCTGCACATTTAAAAAATGCAAGTCGGGATGTTAAAACCGCTGCGTTTGTATTGTCTCCTTCGGTCCCTGTATGTGCCCTGCTTTTAGAAAATGGGGTAGATATCAATAGTTGTATTTATGAACGGAGTGGCCCTCATGATGAATATTGGTGGAGCTCCTTGGGACGAGCGTGCAGGGCAAAAAACATCCCTAAAATCGAATGGCTACTTTCGAAGGGGGTTAATGTCGAGAGCCCTTCGGCTTGGATTCATGAGTTTGTTCATGTGGATGACAAGTTTGGGCGTCGTTCCACATGGAAGAGAAGATATTTTTTAACGCCTTTGTTGGATGCAAGCACGCAAGGATTCATGGATATTGTTATGATGCTCATCAAAGTGGGTGCGGATATCAATAGGCAGGGATCTACGAAGGATGGAACTCCATTAATGTGCGCCATTGAACATGGCAATATGGATATAGTAAAGTTATTGTTGGCCTCCGGTGCTGATGTAAATGCGCAAGACAACGAAGGCAGAACAGCCCTGATGCTTGCGGCAAACCATGGGCAGTTTGAAGTAGTAAAAAATTTGGTAGCAGCCGGTGCGGACGTCCATGCACGGGGTAGGTCGTCCAAAACGGCTGTAGATTACGCAGAAGAAGCCTCACTTAACAAAGATGTTCGCCGTAATATTGTTGAATTTTTACGTGAACATGGGGCACAATCTGCTAAGGAATTAAAACAAACAACAGTTGTGCAAGGTTTTGGGTTTATCGCAGAGCGAAAAATAATCCAAGCAATTGCGCCCGATTTTGGCACCGATTCACCTCAAAACACTACGGCCCCTTCATTAAATAGACAGCTACAACGCAAGTTCGTGCATCTATGCCGGTGGGGTAAAGTAAGTGAGGCAGAAAATTTGCTATCTATGGGCGCTGATGTTAATGAGGAAAGTTTGGGCGAAAAACCGCTTCAAAATGCGATATTGGGTAATAATCCAAACATGGTAGAATTACTTTTAAAACACGGGGCTGCTGTGACCCCGTATGTGCTACAATTAGCAGAAAATCACCACAATGAGGAGATTATAAATCTCTTAAAATCCGCCGGAGCTAAGGAGTAAAATTATATGGAGCAACTAGCAAATATGCCTTTGTGGGCGCAAATACTTTCTATGGGTAGTTTTATGTTTGCCAGCGGTGTACTGATGACGCGTATTCCGTTGGTTCCGTGTATGGTTTTGTCTTTATTTTATTTGTACGGCGCATTGGGAAATTCTGCGACTATGCCCGCTTTTACCTTGAAACATCCTTGGGTGTGTGTGCTGATTCACGTCGGCGTGGTACTGGCCTTGGTATGTTTTTGGATGTTTGTAGCCCCGGCTATGACACGTGGGGCCGGGCCGGACGGTATCAGCGTCGGGTTGGCGGGTATGTATCTAGTTGCCGCTACGGCGGTTGTCTGCTTGTTGGGGATCATTGTTTCTTGGTTCCCGGCTGTTGTTAAATGGTTAAACTTGTTACGGGCTTTGCCGTCTAACGGATGGGAAATGTATGTGTGGGTAGCTTTGTTTGTCGGCGGGATATTATCGGGGATTCTTTGTTTTGGCGGAATAGACCGGTTACGTGCCCTGCTGGATACGAATATTGCATCTTTCGTTATTGTGCAAATTTTTGCGGTGGCGGTTGTGGCGGTGTTAGTTTGTGTGGGGAGCGTAGCCGCTATTTTCTTGGGTACAAAGCCTTTAGGTTGGGGGATTGGTTTCGTTTCCTGTTTGCTGGCAATAGCTATCGCGGGGAACGGGATTTATCAGTGGCGGCTTCAACATCTTTATTCCAAAGGGCAGCAACCTTTGTTAGAGGCTGCCGAAGCCGGGAATACAGAGCAAGTCCGGCAATTGTTATCCAAAGGCAAATCCGTAAACGCGCGGGACAAAAACAACTATACCCCGCTTATAGAAGCCAGTAATAACGGACATTTAGAAACCGTGCAACTTCTCTTGCAAAAAGGGGCAGAGGTAAATGCCAAAGCACGTGGAGGATGGACCGCTTTAATGCTGGCCAGTACAGGTGGGCATTTGCCGGTAGTGGAGGAGTTAATCAAAGCCGGGGCAGAGGTGGATGCCGTAAATAAAGAAAAAGATTCTGCCTTGGTACAGGCATTAGCAGGAGGGCACTTCGAAGTGGCTAAAAGTTTAATTTTGGCCGGGGCAGACGTAAACAAAACGCCGCACTATCCGTTACCGTCTATGCTGCACTTGGCCACTTTGAATGAAGGAAATGCCGAAGTAGTGAAATTGATTTTAGAACGCGGGGCCGATGTCAATAAACAAAATTGGAACGGGAGCACCCCCTTACAATTTGCCCTGGGTTGGAACAATAAAGAGGAAATTTCCCGGATGATTTATGTGGCGGGGGGAAGACTGGGGCAAATTACCCAAGAGGACCAAACCGGGCCTATGATGGACGCGGCCTGTTCGTACGGATTTACCGAAGTAGTGGACCAATTATTAGCGGCCGGGGTAAAACCCACCCCGCACCATGCGATTATGGCGGCCCAGGAAGGGCAAACGGAAGTGTTAAAACAATTAAAGGCTGCCGGGTTGGATATTCACCAACCGGATGATAAGGGAAACCACCCCTTTTTGTCTGCGGTAGGGTTGGGGCATTTGGAAACCGTACAGTTTTTTGTGGAGAACGGGGCCGATTTAACCTTGAGGGATGGAGATGCCGGGCCTGCATTACTGTTGGCTTCTTTAGAAGGATATTTGCCGATTGTGAAATACCTGATAGAGCAGAAAGCAGCCGTTGATATACAAAATCAATTCGGGGAAACCCCGCTTATGATGGCAGCCGCTAAGAATCATACAGCGGTAGCCCTGTTTTTACTGGAACACGGCGCCAATGTAAATAAACAAAAAAAAGTAGGTACTACCGCTTTAAAATATGCAGCCGGAAGGGGAAATATTCCCTTGATACAAGCCCTCTTAAAAGCGGGAGCGGATATAAATTTAGCAGATGAGGATAATGATACTCCGCTGATAGAAGCATGCTTTGAGGGACATAAAGAAGCTGTTCAAGAATTGTTAAAAGCCGGAGCGAAAACCAATATAAGAGATAAAGAAGGCAAAACGGCTTTAGGGATTGCGCTAGAAAAAGGACATACAGAGGTAGTAAAGTTGCTCCAATCCGCCGGAGCCAAGGAGTAAAATTATATGGAGCAACTAGCAAATATGCCTTTGTGGGCGCAAATACTTTCTATGGGTAGTTTTATGTTTGCAAGTGGGGTGCTGATGACTCGCATCCCGCTGGCCCCGGTTATCATCCTGTCGTTCTTCTGCCTGTATGGGGGTTTTGTTAAAACAAGTACTTCTGCTAACTTTATTTTGCAACAACCATGGAAATGGACCATTATTCACGCTGGTGCCATCGGCCTTCTTTTACTATTAGGTATTATTTTATTCGTGGGCTTGGTGTTTTCTAAAGATCAAGACGGACTTGGAATAGGAATGTTTGGGGCTTATGGACTGGCTGGTATTGGAATTATATTTGGTTGCTTGGTGTTGGTTTGCTTAGTCCCAGCGTTTATTAAGTGGATACACCTACTTAAAGCACTGCCGGGGGCCACTTGGCAGACGGTTTTATGGTGTATCTTGTTTGGGCTAGGTATTGTAACAGGTGTAGGCAGTTTGTTTGGAAATTCCGTCGTACAGCAGATAATAGGCCCCGCGGTACTTTCAATAGTGACTTGTATATGTGGCTTATACGCTATTTCTAATGGCTTTCATCAAGAGGGAATTATCGCAGGTAGTATAGCGGGCGTTTTAACACTAGCTATGGCTTATCGGGGTATTGTACATACGTTACTCATGTTCATTCGATACTAATAGAATCGAAAGTAAGCCCCTTGCTAACTGCTGTATGAATTTTAAAACCCCGCATATAGCGGGGTTTTGGTTTGTTTAGGGCAGTCCAAGTAGGAAGTCGTTTTGAAAGAAAAATTTATTTTCAATGCAATGTCTGACAACCCTAACGCAAAATGTTACAATGGCCTAAAAGAGGTTTGCTTATGGAGGTTGGAACATGACAACAGAAGAATATATAAAAAAAATTGAAGATTTGGAGACCGCAAAAAACGTAGAACAAGCCATGTCCGTATGTGAAGAAGCATTGGGCAAGTTTCCAGAAGAACCCAAGTTGTATTACATAAAAGCACGACTCTTATGGAATCAAGATAGTCCTTTTGACGGTGAATTATTTTCTAACCTGCTCAAAAAAGCCACCGATTTGGCCCCCAATTGGGCAGAGCCCCATAAATTATGGGCCTATGTTACTGAGCAATTGGGTCAACCTGATATGGCCATTAAAGGGTATGAAAGAGCGTTGGCTATTGATCCTCAGGATGCAGACACTTGGTGGAAATCGGCAGAAGTGAAACAATTATTGTCCGACTTTACCGGCTCTATCGAGGATGCAACCCATGCTATCGACATATCCAAAGAAAATGCCCGGGAGATTTACTATGCCCAACGCGGAGCTTCAAAACGTGCATTGGGAGATTTCGATGGGGCTTTGGCAGATTATCAAAAAGCGATAGAAATTAACCCTAATTATGGTGGCGGGTTCTTAGATATAGCAGAGATTAAATTCCAACAACAAGATTGGCAAGGCGCCATTGATATGATTTCCAATGCTATAAAATTATTTCCCCAACATGCTCCAGCCTATGGGATGAGGGGCGAAGCAAAAATACAACTAAACGATTTAAAAGGAGCTTTACAAGATTTTCAGCAGGCGCTATTTTTGGATCCAAAAGATGAGCGACCTCTCCCCAGAATTGCTGAACTCCAGAATCAATTGTTAGCCCAAATACCGGAAGGTACTCAAGCATTGCATGTTACCTTGAAAACAGGTCACAAAGCCATGCAAATACCCCTGAATGGCGAAATGATTACGTTCATAGAATTGCCGCGAGCATAGCGCGAGAGAAACTAAGACCGCCGTATTTTAGTTTTGAATTTTCAGCATATATCCCCGATTCGGTTAAACCCCGACGGGGATTTTAGATCCAGCCAATAATGTGTTAGCGGTTGTTGGCGGAACGTTTTAAACCTACATGGCATTTTTTGATCAGCATAAAGCATGGGCAACCATGGTATTTTTCGTACACCCACATACACGGGCAGTTCCATTTAAGCCCATACAAACACATTCCTACGATTACATAGAAAAAATAAAAGAACGCCGGATGTACGTATAGGCCCAATAACCCAAACACCGTGATCATGCCCGATTTTGAACGGTATGAAAAAGCTGTCTTTTCCGGCTTTAAGCTATATCCTAAATACAAATGAATAAATATAAGGCCACCTAAAACGGCTAACGTAATTTGATGTGTAGCTGTAAAATAGCACAACGCAAGTGCTAATACCAACCGTACCGCCACACTCCACCCACCCGTTAATGTAACACTCATCATCCGCACATTATTTTGATACAACGCATAGTCCGGATTTTTTTGTAATAACCATTGTTCTTCGGCCTTGGCACGGTATACCATAAAGGGTAAAAATACAACGCTTACAAATAGCAACGTCAGCGCGTTAGCCATTATTAAACTACCGCACCAGCACCAAAGCAAAAGAGAAGCATACATCGGGTGGCGCGCCAAAGCATATGCCCCCGTTGTGCGCAAAGGGTGCTCTTGTTTGATTTCAATTCCGTCGGACCATAAATGACCGATATTTAACTTGGCCCATATATGCCACCCGGTGGCAAACAAAAGGCCCACGCTCCCTAATACAAAGAAAAAGTAATAGACAGCTTTCGGTAGGGAAATTTGTCCCCAAGAGCCAATCCAACACGGGAAAAGGAGTAGCACAAGTAGCAACATTTCCCGCGTGGAAAAAAAATGACGAAGCTTTTTTTCGTTGGCTCGTGCCGTAGTAAAATGATACTCGTAAAATTTCCAAACAACGGCGGCTAAAAGAATTACGCCTGTTATATAAATAAGGATAATTCCAATTAAGTAAAGCGTTGGATTTTGGGCCTGTTCACTGGCCTGTAACAACCACGTTATCATGTGTGCGCCTCCACAAAATTAAAATACATACCGGGATGAAAGCCCCCGCTATCCACTGATACACCGTTAAATCACCCCATACCCGAGGTTCTACTCGCCAAAACTCAATGATAAAACGCATCATTAGGTAGGCAAGTAAATAGACGGGAAATAATAAATCTGCCCGTTGTGTACGCCGGTAAAATATATATAGACCGATGGCCATACTAAACTGGAATATGCTTTCTATCAACTGTACAGGAACAAAAAGCGTTCCTCCGCAACAACCGTTCAAGTAGCAACCGATTTTACCAAAACCAACAGCCACAGCAAGTGGAATGACAAACCTCCCGCCAAAAGCGCCCGCATTGCCACTACATTTCTTGTATAAGTTAATAGCCAAGAAAGCGCCCAATATGCCACCCATTACACTTTTGCCTTGTATGATATAACCGTGTGCTCCATAAGAAAGCCATATGGGAATTTTCGCCCCCAAAATAGCCCCCATAAAGGCGCATGCGTAAATGGGCAAGCGCATTTGTTGTGGCGGACGCGGCATGGGCAATCTCCATGCCACAAGGCCACCCGCCACTAAACCGATAGCAGAACAAATCGCGTAAGGCACCATATTATTTTAACAAAGAGGAAACGCCAAGGCACGTCATGAACAACAAAAATGGCAGGCCAATTAATATACCTAATGTAATCAAGAGCACAATGGCTGTTTGCTTGCCGGCCGAATAGGGCTTGGCTGATTTGTCATCTAATTGAGATGTTGTGTGCGTGGCCGGTTGGGGCGTTTGTTGTACTGTGTGAGGGGAATTTTTTTCTACCATGTTATTTTTCCTTTTAATGCATTATGAACACAAAACGGAATTACTCTGCCGTGGCCGACGCTTACACCGGTGCAACATTTTTGGGCACGTTTCCAATCAAAGGTGTCGGCATCCATAAAATTTTTTACAATAATGCGCACAATTTTCATATCCTTGTGGCAAGAACTGTCCCCTTGGGCAAATTCCTGCAGTTTGTCCAACATAAAGTTCCCGCCCAATACCTTTCCTACAAAGCACTTGCACACATTTTTTCTCATGTAATCCAAAATTGTTTTATCAAAGGCAATGCGGTTGGAAATTTGCGTTTTGCATTTGGAATAATCTACATAATCACCTAAAGAATAAACCTTATCTCCTTGGCAAAATAAAAACCCCAAACTGGTACAGTTCTCATGAGAACAAGGTAAGGGAATTAAATCTTTGTATTGCATATAGTTGCTGTTGGCAATAGCAAGCAAAATGTCTTCTTGCAATACAGAGGGGAGTTGTGTTGCGGCCGCGTTACCCACCTTTGTAAGCCGTTGAAATGTAATGCCAGAGATGTGTTTTAACTGAGTTGCCAGTTTTAAAATAGCCGGGATTTCTTTTAAATTTTTCTGGTACACGGTTACCGCTAAACAGATTTTTACTTCGGCTTCGTTGAGGCGATGTAAAATTTCCTGTTTTTGAGTTAATAGCTTTTCTCCACGTAACGCTTGATAAACTTCATCATCAAATCCGTCGAATTGTAAGTAAATTTCTACGCGGTCTTTGTGTGCTTTAATCAGTTTAAATAAATCTTGATCACGCAGGAGATTTAGCCCATTGGTGTTAATCAATATCCGCCCAATGTCTGCCCGCAAGGCAATTTGTAATATCTCCTTAAACTGAGGATGTAATAAACACTCTCCCCCGCTAATTTGCAATACGTCTAAATGGCCTTGTTCTACGCTAAGCAACGTTTGTAAACGGGCTTCAAATTCGTCCAACGAAATATGCCAAGTAGATTTTGGACCAAAGTAGCAAATGGGGCAGGCCAAGTTGCACGCTTCTGTGATTTCAATGAGTCCCGTACAAATATGTTGCTTGTGGGCATTGCACCAACCGCAATCTGGGCCACAAGTGCCGTTAAACTGCGTACTTGCTTGAAAGGGTTTTCCTTCTACATCGTACGTCTTGTCAAAAAATCGTGCGGCATCTTTGGCAATTTGTACGAAAAATTTGCCATGTTGGGGGCATTCTTTTTCCAACCAAACTTCACTTCCGCGTTGCACTTTTATCGCGGGAATTGTTTGTAAACACGTCGGGCATAGGGCCTCGGTTTTTTGTTTCATGGCTGGTAATCCTTGTTTTGGGGAAGTTTCTTTTCTTTATTCTACATAATTTAACTATACATGACATGTCTAAAGTACAATGCCGTCCTGACATCCTAGAGCTGTTGGCGAATGGGGAGGTTTTTGTTATAATAAAAGCATAATGTCGGTAATTTCTTATATTTTAAAAGGGGAAAAGTATGACTTTTTTAGGTTTTGTCGTTGTTGTATGTTGGCTCTTTAAGTTGCAAGGAAAGGTTGATGGGCTTGAGAGAAAGGTACAAAAATTTTCCGCTTGGCTTAAACAAGAAAATTCAACAAGTAAGGTTGCTAACGGCCCGCAACAAGAGAAGGCACCCGTTCCCCTTGCAAAACCGACAACAGTGGCCGCTGCGGTTACAAAGTCCGCTGCTCCTCATCTGCCGGCTAATGAAGAAAATAATGCCGCTATTCCATTGTCTAAATCCAAAGAAGTCCCCTCTCCAATGCCCGATATTGTAACGGCTTCTAATCATGCACCCGCGGCTGTTGCAGTGGTTGCTGCCAAAGCTAAACGGACCGCACCCGCTAAACCGTCCGTAGAAATTACAGCGGCTAAATTGTTCTCGTGGATTGGCGGCTTTATGCTGTTTTTGGGATGTATATTTGGCATTAAATACGCCGTTGAGAAAAATCTGTTAAGCCCGGCTGTGCGCATAACACTTAGTTTGCTTTTGGGATTTGTATTAACAGTGTGGGGGTATTTCTTAAAAAACAAGAAGTATCGTGTGACTTCGCATACCTTGTTAGGTAGCGGATTGGCTATTATGTATGCCAGCGTATTTTGTGCTCACTCTTTTTATCATTTCCTGAGTATCCCTGTTGCATTTATATTTATGGCTGTAATTTCTTTTGTGGCTTTGGGCGTTTCTTTGCAAAAAGAAGCCAAATACGTAGGATACCTGGGAACATTGATTGCCTTTTTAACGCCCATTTTGCTTAATAACGGTTCAAACGCGTGGGTTGCTTTCTTTCTGTATGTGTTTTGTATTAATGCCGCCGCTGCTTATGCGGCTGTCAAAAAGAAATGGAACGGACTACTTATTTTTACGCTTAGCTTTACGTGGCTTAGCCAAGCCGTGTGGATGTTTCCGGTCACTTCAGAAAAATTGCTGGCCGTGGCAACTTTCTTTTCCGGATATGCGTTGGCCAGCGCTTGGTTGGTTCGTCAATACAAGAAGCCTTGCGTGATTTCTCATGCGGTAAGCGACTTTTTGGGAATGGGGCTGCTTTTAATGTTCCCGGTGGCGATGCAATTGCCGTTGGGCGCACTGGTCCCGTCCATGGAATTGTTGGGATACGTACTTTTAGTGAACATCATTATGTTGATATGGACCGGAAAAAAACGCTTTACACCTGACTGTGCACCCGTGACAAAGATCATTGTATTTGGTATTTTGTGTGCTTGGATGTTTGGTCAGTCCGCGCACTTGCCCTATTGGATGACATTGGGAGCTTGTTTGTTATTTACGGCGATTAACAGCGTTGTGGAACTAATGGGGAAGGACGCTTCCAAAAAACCGGCCTTGTTGAGCGTGTTTTATCCGGTTGCCTCTATGATTAGCATTGTAATTTTTGCGTTGTTGCCGGCACAAAGTTCTTCTTTAAACTTTATGGTAGTGTTTGCCTTGCTTTCCCTTTTGCTTGTGGGCGCTTTGATACTTGCTGTACTTGCCGATATGATGTGGGTGGGCATTCTCGCAAGCATCATATTATTTCTGTTCCTGCCGGCTAGTTTGGTAATGCAATTGAAGGGATGCGTATATCCGTATTATAGTTTATTGATTATTGGCTTTATGCCTTTGCTATTGTGTATGTGCTTGCTAAACGTGTTGCGCCGCAGAGGTATGTTGGGAGAAGCATCCATCATTGAAAAAAGCCTGGTAGCTGTGAATGCGTTAACTCCGTTTTTGTTAATTCTAACCGTGCTTGGAGCCACCATGGAATTGGTTCCCATTCACTGGATATTAGGTGCTACGCTGGCTGCCTGCGCCCTAACGGTATTGGCTGCCCGCATTTATAAAAATGCGTTTACGTTGCCTGTAGCAGCACTGGGCGCCGGGATTGTGCAAATGGCTATGCAGCAAGTTTTGATAGGCCGCAATGCACTTTCCGCTGTTGCCATGCCGCTGGGGTATTGGATGTTTGCTTTGCTGGGGTTGTTTATTTTGGTCCCTGTGTTTAGCAGGAAATTTTTCTGGAAGGAAGAAGGCAGCTGGATAGCTTGTGCGGTATCTGGCTTATTAAGTGGCTTTGTGGGTTGTGGCTTATTGCATGTTTGTGCTCCGCAGGCACACCGGGGGATTTTCATCGGTGGGTTGCTGCTTATATATGCGGGTTTGCTATACAAGATATGGGGTCCGCAAAAAGAGCCGCAAGCGGGTCCGTTATCCATTGGCTTTATGAGTGCGGTGGTAATATGTTTTGCAATGGCTATACCTCCGTTGGAAATTCATGACTATTGGTTGTGTGTGGCTTTGGCGGCCCAAGCGGTATTCTTTGCTTATTTATATACCAAACTTCCTTACCGTGGCTGGCAAATACCCGCTGTCTTGTTGCTATGGGGTATTTGCTCTTGGTTGCTTTTTGGAGAGCAGTTTTCCCCGTTACCAACCGTCCGTGTTTGGAACTGGTATTTGTGGGTATATGGAATATGTGCTATTGCCTGCTTTGTGACAGGGTATTTGTGGAAGGAATCTCGCTTTTGGAAAAATTTGTTTTACGTGTTGGGCGGATGTCTGCTATTTTGGTTGCTCAACATTGAAATTGCTCACTGGTTTAACACCGGAGAATTTTTAAGTTTTGAGTATACCGGCCGGTTGGCCGAAGCGCTTACCTACACATTGGCATGGGCCTTGTTTGGGTTTATTACCATCGGGCTTGGCCTGTGGAAACGAAAAACAACTGTTTCCAAAGTTGGCGCCGGCATTATGGGGCTTGCCTTGCTGAAATTTTTCTTGTCGGATATTTGGCAATTACAGTCTCTCTATCGTATCCTGGGATTATTTGGACTAGCCATTCTGTTAATTGTGGCGTCCTTTTGGTATCAGAAAAAACAAAAAGCGTAATATAAAACGCGTCCCATATAATAAAGCCGCCCATATATAGGGCGGCTTTTTAAATCATTATTTACGGCAATCTTTATTTCCCAAGGTGCACGAATTGTGCAAATCTTCCAAATCTTGTTCGTGCTCTAATTCGTCTTCTAAAATCTCGCGCACCAGGTGCTCGGTAACAGCATCTTTCCCAGCCACCCTATCTAATATTTTTTGATAGACTTCGATAGCGCAACGCTCGCCCTGGATGTTTTGTTTCAGCAGATGCATAGCATCCGGGTTTTGCGGGGCCAAATAGCCGCAAGTGCTTTCTTTAAGCCACAAATCAGGTGAGATGGAGGGGGTTCCACCCAGTTCCAAGATGCGTTTGGCTAATTTTTCAGCGTGGGTCAGTTCTTCGCCCGCGTGTTCGGTAAGTTCCTGTGCAATTAAATGGAACATCCTTCCTTCGGCCACTTTAGCACCAATCCAATATTGGTAATAGGCTAGCCACTCATCACAGTAAGCACTGTTAAGTTCCTTGATAAGCGCGTCCAAATCAATACCCGCGCGGACTACTAATTCTTTTGCTTTTAATCCCATAGGCAACCTCCTAATTTTTGTCTGTTGGGATTGATAATTTAGCGATTTAATGACCGCCTTGCAAGCTTAAAAATTAATTAGTTTGACAGAAATTAAAACCTGCCGCCTACTTTAAACCCTATATGATGTGTCCCGTCGTCAACATTTTGCGTAAAGTTGATACTCATCGGTAATGGAAAGCGCCACAGGCGATAGGTCAGTTCGGCTCCTACGCCGCTGTGCGGTAAATAAGAATTTCCGCCGGATGTAATGTAAGCCAGTTCATAGAAGGGGGTTAAACTTAACAACCCGGTTTTATTTCTTATGAAGAAATAGGTAGCACTTACTCCGGTGGAAATGCCGCCTTTGCCTCGCTGTTCTCTATCGTAAATACCCATGCCAAATAACAAATCGGAGGATTCAATTTGGTTGCTAAACGGCGCATCGAACGCGCGTTGTGCTTTGGCAAAGAGCGTAATTAAATGGCGGCTTTTTAATTCCCACAGCAGTTCACCGCTTAACGCAATCTTATTGATGTGGTAATCGCTTCCGGTCCAGCTTCCACCGGTAGTATAAGAAATTTCGGCCAATTTCCCCATGCGTACGCGGGGGAGATCGCGCAGTGCTTGCTCTTTGTCGGACAGGCCAATCCCTGACAAAGCCCCCATATTCATGCCCGGGCGGATGTCATCGGCATACTGCAACCCAAATGAAATGTGGGAGTGGTTCCTGCTATCTAGGGCATTATTTTTGTAACGATAGTATTCATATTCGGGTGTTACAGAAAAACTCCACACATTTGAAAATTTATGCCGGTACGTAAACACAAAATTATCCTGCTTGCCACGCACGCGGCCAATTAAGGAGGAAAGATGTTTGCCTTTATCATCTGCTGCCGAGAATACGCTAGGGGAGCTGGTCCAGCGGTTTTTATAAAAATTCTGTTCAAAGTTTAGGTGCTGGTATCCCACGTAAAATAAATCATTCCCCAGGGAAAGCCCGGCATGGGTGGCAAACCCGTCACGTCCTCCCCCCGCAAACAGGAACAAGGTTTCCCCCTGTTTGAACAAATTGCCGCTAGTCAGTGAAAGCCCGGCGGAGCGTTTTTTGCCGCTTAAAGCAAACGCCATGGGAAATACGTAGGGCCGGTCATCTGCCTTGATGTGAATATCGATTCCGTGTTTATATTCTTTTTTCGCAAATTCCAATGTTTTAAATACACGTAATTTGTGCAAATCTTCTTGGGCTTTTTGATATAACTGCGGAGTAAATAAATCCCCAGGTTTTAAGTGGAAACGCTTGCGTAGCGTATCTTCACTCATGCGGGTGGTTTGTGCCGTTACGTTGTGTACTTGCGTGGCAAATGTCCATGAGTAACAACCTAATAAAAGGGTGCATAAAATAATTGTTTTCATATTTATATCCTACTGTGTGTAGAAGCGTGGCGCAAGCGAAAAAATTAATTACTTATATGTTATAATAAAACGAAAGGAGTATACATATGGCTAGACGTGACAAGATAAACTACTATTTGGATTTGGCGGATATTGTTTCGCAACGGGGTACCTGTTTGCGCCGCCGATATG
Organism: Elusimicrobiaceae bacterium; assembly: GCA_045116875.1. Lineage (GTDB taxonomy): Bacteria > Elusimicrobiota > Elusimicrobia > Elusimicrobiales > Elusimicrobiaceae > Avelusimicrobium. The sequence continues at coordinate 18,430 of JBGUMP010000005.1, forward strand.
GAGCCGTCATTGTCAAAAATGACGAAGTGATTTCTACCGGATATGCCGGTGCGCCGCGCGGACGGAAAAACTGTTGCGATCTGGGCGTTTGCATTCGGCAGCAGCTTAATATCCCACGTGGGGAACGCTACGAGCTGTGCCGCAGTGTGCACGCCGAAGCCAATGCCATTATTAGCGCTTCCCGTGATAAAATGCTGGATGCCACGCTTTATTTATCCGGCCGGGAAGTATCCACGAATGAGTATATTAAAAATTCCAATTCTTGCAGCATGTGTAAACGGCTCATTATTAATGCCGGGATTAAGCGGGTTGTGGTGCGCGACAGTGCTACCGAATTTCGCGAAATAGATGTGCAAGATTGGATTGAACATGATGAATCCTTAGATGGGACAAAAGGCTATTAAACTGTTTGAAAAACGGGAAAAAGCATGTTCGGTATTGAATTGTTTTTTTTGCTGTTGATAGCGGCCATTGTGGCTCTTTGCACAACGAAGACATACCAGATCAAACGTATGGCCCGGACATGGGGGCTACGCTATCAGGCACAGACTGATTCTTTACTTACGGTAAGTACCGCTAAATATGTTCGCTTATTTGGTCAAGGCATTCACCGGTTTTTTTATGTGTTAACCTGGCGCGAGTCAACCGCGTTTGTGTGTGTATGCGAAGACCGCGTTTTTACAGCAAATTCTACCTTAAAACCCTACGCTAAATTTACCCTGGCCAGCGCGGAGCTCACCCGCGGAACATTTACTCCCTTTGTATTAATGCCGCGCAGTGATGTGCAAGAACCCCAACATCCCGCGTTGCCGGATGAGTTGGCGGATCGTTTCGTTTTACAAGCGCCGGTTGCATTTCGTTTTCCTCCGGTGGTACTTGCTCTGTTGAGACAAAAGAAAAAATGCTATTTGGAAGCCAGCGAACTGGCTCTCGTGTATCATGAGTATGGACCTATTCCTCCTTCAAAAATTCAACTACTTCATATACGAATGAACCAGTTGGTAAAACTACTGACTAAAGCCCCGCCGCCCCTTTCTGCTACTTTTCGGCTCAATCAACAAGTTGCGGCCGAACTGCAAGCAAATATGCTTTTGCAATCTCATCGGGCCCCTGGTATGAGCGGCGAAAAAGCATCGACAGCCCGTTGGGGATATGGAATCTTGTGGCTGTTTTTAATGGCGGCTTTGTTGGTGGGCGCTCATTATATACTGCATAATTTTATTGGCCACTAATGTTGGTGGTGTTTCTAAACGATACCCTCCTAAATATGTTACAATAGGACATATGATTGCATATTTAACAGGTACTGTATTGGAATCGCGTGAAGATGGCGTTGTCCTAGTCTGTGGCGGGGTTGGGTATGATATTAATTTACCTACCCTTTGTGCTGCGGAATTAATACAGGGGGCAGAAGCTTCGTTTTACATTGCAGAGTCCATTTCTCCGTATGACGGGACAGTTTTGTATGGCTTTGCCCATAAAGAAGACAAAGAACTGTGGTGCCTGTTTAAAACGGCTATTCCTAATACCGGCCCGAAGAAAGCATTGGAGTACTTGAACAAAGCATTGCGTTCCGTAGCAGATTTTCATCATGCAATTGTATCGCATGATCCCAAAATTTTAACCAGCATTTTTGGGTTTACTGCCAAAACAGCGGAAAAATTAATTACCTCGCTTAAAGATAAGATGGACAGCGTTTCCATTCAAGGACAGACCAAGATTAAAGTGGCGGACGAAGTGCCATATATGTCCGGTGTGATGGAAGCCCTCAATGCGTTGGGGTATTCTGCAACAGAATCGCGCCGCGCGTTGGAAAAATTACAGACCCAAGGTATCAAACCGACTGAGAAACTGGAAAATATTGTGAAAGAGGCCCTGCGGGTGTTGGTGAAATGAGCAACCAAAATGAAATTTTAGATGTTACCCAATTGCCGGATGAATCAACCGGATTAGAGGCTGCCTTGCGGCCTACTAGTTTGGATGAGTTCGTCGGTCAGGAAAAACTGAAAGAAAATTTGCGGGTTTTTATCCAGGCGGCTAAATCACGCAAAGAAGCTTTGGATCACTGTCTGTTTTATGCGCCACCTGGGTTGGGAAAAACCACACTGGCCAACATCTTAGCTAAGGAATTGGGCGTAAATATAAAGGTTACGTCCGGGCCTGTATTGGCGCGCCCGGGGGATTTGGCCGCTATGCTAACCACGGAGTTGGCCGAAGGAGATATTTTATTTATTGATGAAATCCACCGCCTTAATCCGGCCGTAGAGGAGGCCTTATATCCGGCCATGGAAGATTTTACATTCTTCATTAATACAGGCAAAGGCGCCGGTTCTACTACGCTTAAATTGGCGGTTCCGCATTTTACATTGGTGGGGGCTACCACGCGTTCCGGGTTGTTGACCGGGCCGCTACGAGATCGGTTTGGTATCGTATTTAATTTGGGTTTTTATGAAGTGCCTGAGATTACGGATATTTTGGCCCGGTCAGCCCGGTTGCTAAATATTGAGGCGGACCGTGAAGGATTAACCGAGCTTGCCAAACGTTCCCGCGGAACGCCCCGTATTGCAAACCGCTTGTTGCGCCGTGCACGTGATTTTGCCCAAGTTAAAGGCGAGGGTGTTATTACCCATACCATTGCCAAAACAGCTATGGACTCTTTGGATATTGATAACGAGGGGTTGGATAGTGTGGACAAACGGATTTTAGAAGTGCTTATTGACCGCTTTTCGGGGGGACCTGTGGGCGTGGAAAATTTGGCCATTGCCGTATCTGAATCCGTGGATACGCTAACGGATGTTATTGAGCCCTTTTTGATTAAAGCAGGTTTTATTGCCCGCACGCCGCGTGGCCGTGTTGCCACGCGTAAGGCCTATGAGCACATGGGCCGCAAAATCGCACAAGAATTACTTTTTTAGGAGCTGAGTGAATGCCCGCAAAAACACTTTGTTTATGCTTGGCTTTTTCATTGTTAGGGGCCTGTGCGGCTCCTTCGGCGCGTCAAACAAATAATCAAACTATTACCTATACCCCCATGAAGACCGCCGTGCGGCCTACTCCCAAGATTAAATTAGCAAAACCTTCTATATTAGACGAAGCGGAGCCGGAACATAAAGAAGCTGTTTCCCAAGCAGTTTCTATTCCCAGTAAAACGGTACGTGTATTAATTCATGAAAACGGAAAGACCGCTTATGTAAAACATTCCGGCAGAGTAAATATTTATACTCAAGACAAGGCAAAAAAGTACAAAATCTCTCAAGCTGGTACCGTGTCCGTAACGCTTCATAAAAATGGTCAAGTGCAAGTTGGCACGCTCATTGCCAAACAGCCCATTTTAATTGAACCGGTGGGGGGCGTAACCCTGGAGTTAAATAAAAATAAATATACGGGAACATTTGAAATTTTACCGGGAGCAAATTCATTTAACATTATTGAACTTACTCCGTTGGAAAATTATCTCTATGGGGTATTGCCGCACGAAATGCACCACACATGGGCATTGGAGGCCCTTAAAGCCCAAGCTGTGGCTGCCCGTACTTATACGCTTAAGTCCATTGAAAAAAAAGCAGAGGAACCTTTTGATTTATATAGTGACGTACGCAGTCAAATGTACAAAGGGAGTGCCCAAGTATATGATTCTGTCAAAAAGGCGGTAGATCAGACCAATGGACAGGTGCTTTCTTACAAAGGCGAATTGTTTTTTACGTATTATCACGGTAATTGCGGCGGGGGGACGGATCACGTAGAAATTTGGAACGAAAAAGCCCCACATATTAAACCTCTGGCCGGCGCCTCTTGTAAATTTGATACACATTCCAAAAGTTTTAATTTTTCTCAGGATATCACAAAAACAGTTGCTGAAAAATTTGCCCGCTCCCAAGGTCTAAAAGGTAGTTTAAAAAGTATCAAAATAGCTAAGAAAACGTCCACGGGCAGAGCTAATTTGCTTGTGCTGAAAACAGCTAATGGCAGTAAACAGGTGCGTTGTGCGGATTTTCGTGCATACACGGGAATACGCAGTTGTAAAATCACAAAGTTAACTGTTGGTAGCACCAAAGTACATGTAGAAGGTCATGGCTATGGGCACGGAATTGGAATGTGCCAAGATGGTGCTCACGGTATGGCCAAGCAAAATTATACGTATAAGCAAATTTTGAAACAATATTACCCCGGCAGTACACTGTCTGTCGTTAAATAGAGGCATCTTATGGCTTTTGAACGTTTTAAAAAATTAAACTTGGAACCCCTTATCGCTAAACAACCGGCCACTCCCCGTGACTCGTCGCGCCAAATGGTTTTACATCGTGATACACATACAATAGAACATCGTATTTTCCGGGATATTCACGAATATTTTAATCCGGGGGATGCCCTAGTCATCAACAATACAAAAGTGTTTCCGGCTAAACTTTTTGGACGCAAACCCACCGGCGGGAAAGTGGAAGTATTGTTGGTGCGCCCCACACAGCCCAATGTGTGGGCCGTGCTTACGCGCGAATATAAGGAAGGGATGGATCTGGATTTCGGCGACGGGCTCATTGGTACGATGATTGGCACTACGCCCGACAAAGAATTTTTGCTTCGCTTTAACCACGCGGATATTCTGCCTTTTTGCCACGCGCACGGACAGATGCCTCTACCTCAATATATTGAAAAAGCCCGCAAACACAGCGGCCTTTCCGCCAGCATTGAAACGGATAAAGAACGGTATCAAACCGTGTATGCCAAGTACGAAGGTTCCATTGCTGCTCCCACAGCCGGGTTTCATTTTACACCGGAATTATTGCAAAAGCTCAAAGACAAAGGCGTACACATTTGTTATATCACTTTACATGTGGGATGGGGAACTTTTAAACCCTTGCGCGGTGAGCCACAAGAACACAAAATGCTAGCCGAGCTGGGTGAAATTTCACCTGAAACTGCCAGTACAATTAACCAAGTACGTTTGGCGGGCAAGCGCGTTTTTTCCTGTGGTACTACCAGCACACGCACCTTGGAGAGTTTTACGGATGAAAATCACGTCACGCACGCAGGGAAAAAATGGACGGATTTGTTTATTTATCCGGGCTATCAATTTAAAGCAATCGACTGCCTAATTACAAATTTTCACTTTCCGGACTCAACGCCTTTGTGTATGACCAGCGCGTTTGCCGGGGAAGATTTTATTTATGAAGCTTATCTGCAAGCAGTCGAAAAAAAATATCGCTTTTATTCGTTTGGCGATAGTATGATGATTTTATAACTATTGGCTGCGCCTGTCTAATACGTAAAAACTGCCTTTTTCATGCTTTTTGGCAAGACATTTTAATTCACTTCCAATGCTGCTAACCATGGCAAAGGAAGTTAGTTTTCGTTTGGTATTATGAACCACCCCAATGCCAATAGCTAAGAATGGAAATTTCTCTTCTTCGCCTTTGCGGTTTTTAGAAAGCATAAAACCCTGTTGACGATCTTGCTCCGTATAAAAAGAAGGAGCCAGTTCGTCGATTTTGTGTGCAATTTGCTGTGCAATCGCTTCTGCCTTATCGAATTTGCACACTACAATAAAGTCGTCTCCTCCGATGTGTCCCACAAAAGCATTGGGATCTAGCCGGGCGGATTTAACAATAACATCAGCGGTTGTTTTTAACACGTGGTCTCCGGCTTCAAACCCGTATTTATCGTTAAAAGATTTAAAATTATTTAAGTCGCAATATAGCACGGCAAAGGGTTCACCCGTGGCAATTTCTCGCTCCACACGAGATTGGATAGAGGGATTCCCCGGCAAATGGGTCAGCGGGTTAGAATCCATACGTTGTTGGCTCCGTTTTAAAAGTAATTTCACCCGTGCCACAATTTCATCTTCGTCTGCCGGTTTTGTTAAATAATCATCAATATCCAGCCCTAATCCTTCCAATTTGGTAGATTTATCGGTGACGGCTGTAAAAATAATGATGGGAGTGTGCAAATAGCCGGTACGGCTGCGGACTTCTTTTACCACCTCAAACCCGGTTTTCTTAGGCATTTCATAATCCAGGATAAGTAAATCCGGATTTTCTTTATAGGTTTTTTCGATGGCTTCTTGCCCGTCAGCTGCTTGCACAACCGTAAAGCCCGCATTGGTTAATATTTCACTTACCAAGAAGCGGATGGCGTGCGAATCATCAGCTAATAAAATCTTTGCACTGTGTTCCATACTCAACATTAAAGAAAATAATTGGGTTCTATGCAAGCCCTAAGGTTTGTAAATAAACGAAAGCAAAAGATTTTTTTGATGGTCTCTTCTCCAGGAAAAGAAATTGGTTCGGTCTCCGCACGTGCAGTAATAGGGAGCATGGATATCTTGGGCTGCCACCCCCGCTTGGATTAGTTGCCGTTTAAGTTCTACATTCAAATCCACGAACATTTTCCCGTTCTTATACACCATACAATCTTCCGGGAATTGAGTGCGAACATCTTCTTGAACTTCAAAACAGCAAGCTTGAATATGGGGTCCAATCCAAGCGTTTAAATGCAAATTTGGCGCATGTTTTAGTAATGTCTGTACGGTTTTGGATGCCAATTTTTTGACTACCCCGCGCCATCCGCAATGTGCCAATGCAATATGATTGGCGGCATCATCCCATATGAAGAGGGGAACACAGTCCGCCGTTACAATGGCCGCGCCCCAACCGGTTGGGCATGGCGAGAGCACCCATGCATCTGCCTCCCGAAGCGGTTGTTGTTGACAAACCTGTGCATCAGTGTCACTTTTTATAGAGATGATGGAATCGCTATGTGTTTGGCGAAAATGAAGTATGTGGGCCGGATCAATGCCTAATTGTTGCAAAGCCACCTGTTGAACGTCGGGGTTGCGCATATTTCCGCTATGGCGCGAAAGAGTGCCGCCTATAAGGCCACTTCGGAGCATACGTTTGTCTGCAAAAATTTTCATACATTTAGTTTTTTAAGAATGGCTTTTGGCATTTTTTCGTTTAAAAGCTGATAAGCGGATTGAGTGAATTTTTGTGGATCATCACTGGCGTAAAGCCGTACGCCACCCCGGCCGGTTGTTGCCAACCATTTCTTTTTTTGCAGGAAAGTTTGGACGGCATGAGCCAATGTGTCAGCGGAATCTACCAAGGTAATCTTGTTTCCTAAAATACGGGAAATTAAATCTTTCAAAATGGGGTAATGCGTACACCCTAAAATAACGGTGTCCGCTCCGCTTTTTTGAACACCCTTCAAGTATTCGCGGGCAATCAATTCAGCCGCGGGGCTGTTGGCAAACCCTTCTTCGGCTAATGGCACAAACAAGGGGCAGGCCTGTTGAAAGACAAAGGCATTTTTATCATATTTTTGAATGGCTTTTAGATAGGCCTTACTTTCTACGGTTCCTCGGGTCCCCAACACGGCAATGCGTTTGTTACGGGTGGCTTGAAAGGCGGCCTGGGCCCCGGGTTTAATCACCCCCATAACGGGTAGTTTCAATTGTTGGGTTAGTGAAGCCAGCGCTTGAGCGGAGGCCGTATTGCAGGCCACTACAATCAGTTTTACTTTTTGGGTTTCCAAAAAACGGGCTACAGCCATGGATAAGCGGGTGACAGCCGCTTTAGACTTTCCACCAT
>JBGUMP010000006.1:0-7543 GCA_045116875.1 Elusimicrobiaceae bacterium
TTCGCGCACGACGCCCATGGTATCAACGGGGTCGATTACAAATACGATATCCGGCAATACTTTCATATCGCGGATGCCACCCAACAATTTTTGCAAGCGGTTTAATTCTTTGGTTAAACGGCTGGCTTCTTTTTTAGAAATGGCTTTAAATACACCGGAGGATTCCCATTTTTCTAATTCGTTCATCCGTTCGATGGATTTTTTGACGGTTTGGAAGTTGGTGAGCGTTCCACCCAACCATTTTTCGCTAATGCAATAGGCACCGCAGCGTTCGGCTTCGGCTTTAATTGCTTCCTGCGCTTGTTTTTTGGTGCCTACGAACAAAAATTTTGCACCTTTTTTGCTTTCTTCTTTTACAAAAGCACAGGCCTTTTTAAGTTCTTTGGCGGTTTTTTGAAGGTCTAAAATGTGCACACCGTTTCTTTCACCAAAGATAAAGCGGCTCATTTTGGGGTTCCAGCGGGAGGTTTGGTGGCCAAAGTGCACACCGGCTTCCAGCATGGCTTTCATCGATACATTACTCATTATTTATTCTCCTGTGGCGCACGCCTAAATTAAGGCAGAGGATGCCTCGGTGGCGTTTGCCTGGGTGATGTCAACACGAACTTTGATTTACAAACTGGTTTCGTTCTGTTGCTCAATTTCACCTGTGTAAATTATAGCAAAAAAAGACCGCGTACACAAGGTACGCGGTGTGATAATTGCAAGAACGCTAATTAGAAGCGGCCGTTTACAAAGATCATAGCAGGTAACCAACCGTTTTTAGCAATGTTTACTAAACCCAATTGCAAACCATAGATGTCGCGGGCATAGTTTACAAAACCTAATTGCAAACCGCTCACGTGACCATTGTTCCAGTTTACAAACCCAGCTTCTAAACCTTTGTTATATCCTTCGCTGTAGTTTACTAAACCCCATTTTACACCGGTCATATCACCGTTGGTGATGTTGATCCAGCCGCCTTGTAAACCGATCATGCTGCGTTGGTTGATGGACACTAAACCACCTTGAATACCGCGCATATCTTGGCGGTTGACAGTTACTAAAGCACCTTGGATACCATATACGATATCGGCCGTGTTGTAAATCCAGGCGGATTTAATACCGCGTACTTTGTGGGCATCGTTGTAGATGAAATCCCATTGGATACCATCCACTGTGTCGGCTTTGGAACCAATACCCAAATCTACACCGGTGATGTTGTGGATGTTGTTGGGCAGGGCTACAGCAATATTATCCCACAAGGACAATTTTACGTAACCGGTATTACCTGCAAAAGCAGGAGCGGCAATCATGAGAGCTACTACTAATACAGCTAGTTTTTTCATTCATGAATCTCCTTAATAATATAGTTTATCAAACAGTCGTTGCCGGCTTATTTGATAATACGCAATTATTGTAGCAATTTTTCAAACAGAGTTTCACACAAATTTTATCCAAATTGCTAAAATGTTCATAACACAGTATGTTGTAATTATGACAAAGAAAAAATCTCAAAAGGTTGCGCATGCGTTGCGGGCACAACTTTTCCATTTAACTAGTCCTATTTTTTTTGAAACACTCCTCTTAATGTTAACGGGAGCTACGGATGTTTTTATGCTGAGCCGTTATGCGGATGATGCTGTGGCGGCCAGCGGCGTGGTTAATCAGCTTGTTTTTTTGGTTTGTTTAGTGTACATGATTACCACTTTGGGCACTTCGGTCCTTTGCGCCCAGTATTTAGGAGCGCGGCAGAAGAAAAATGTGTCACAAGTTATAGGCGTTTCCTTGCTGCTTAACCTTATATTAGGAATTGTGGTCAGCTTGGGGCTTTATTACTTTGCATCCCCGCTACTTCATTTAATGGGGCTCAAAGAGCACTTATATAATTATGCTTTGCCATATATGGGGCTGGTTGGCGGAAGCTCCGTGTTTTTGGCGGTTGTAATGACTTTGGGTGCCATTTTACGTAGCCACAATAAGGCCTATTATCCCATGTGGGTAGCGCTGATTATTAACATTATAAATATAGTGGGTAATTATTTGTTGATTTTTGGGCATGGCGGATTTCCCCGTTTAGGGATTGTAGGCGCCGGGATTTCTACCATGGCATGCCGGTTTGTGGCGGTAGTGTTATTAACCTATATTTTATTTAGTAAGGTAACACCCGTGCCGGCCTTGGCCTATTTTAAACCGTTCCCGTGGGATAAAATTAAAAACTTACTGATTGTTGGCTTGCCCGCGGCGGGGGAAAACCTGTCGTACGATTTATCGCAAGTAGTGATTACCTATTTTTCCGTGCTACTGGGTGCGGCGGCGCTGACTGCGCGCACCTATACCATGCACATTGTGATGTTTTCATATGTGTTTGCCATTGCCATTGGGCATGGGGCTTCCATTACAATCGGTCATTTAGTGGGCCGGGCACGTAACCGGGCGGCTTTTTCTTTGGAAAAATATTCCATTCGTTGGGCGCTGTTGGTAAGTGTGCTGATGTCTGTATTAACAGCGGTATTTGGCAAACAAATCTTTGGGTTGTTGTCATCCAATCCGCAAGTAATTCATTTGGGAATATACGTGCTGTGGGTGGATGTAATTTTGGAAATTGGACGTGCGGTAAATATTACGGCTGTTAATTCCCTGATTGCTTCGGGCGATGTGTTATTTCCGTTTTGGACCGGCGTTATTGTGATGTGGGGGGTAGCTACCTTACTTGCGTATGTTTTAGGTGTGTGGTTAGGATGGGGACTTGTAGGCATTTGGTTGGCGATGACACTGGACGAGCTTATCCGAGCGGCGGTGTTTGAACGCCGTTGGCATAGCCGCAAATGGCAAAACAAAGCATTTACACGCTGAAGTTGATTTTAATAAGGGCCCATTTTTATATAGGTCCATTATCCGCTACTGCCTAGGGCTAAGGATGCTTGTGATGTAAAATTATGTTTCCTAAAATATAATTATGAGCACCCTTTCAAAAAAATGTTTGGTTGTTGCACTATGCGTCTGTATCAGTGTGATTGGTGTGGCCTCGTCCTGGGCTCAAAAGCTACCCAAGAAGATCCCAACTTATAGAGTTCCCGTCAATCTTTCGCGTACATTACCGCAAATTACTTCCGCTCAGTTAAGACCCCTTTTGCCCGGGAATTACAAAACTGTTACAGGAGCGCAAACCATCAAACAAATTGGGCAAAGAATTATTTCAAAACCTACCGCGGCGCCTACGTTACACACTACGGGTTTAACAACTTCGCAAACGGCCAGGATTGATAGACAAGTTACCGCGCGAGAAATCTTGGCAAATGTGAAAAAATTTGTAGCACAAGAAGGACGATTTCCGCAGCGCAAATCTCTCAATGCGGAGGAACGTTCATTGCGCAAGGCATTTAATGAAGCGTGTATAAGAGCAATGCACTCCAAGGATGCAGTGAGTCAAGAACTGTTGGCCTTAAAAGAAGAGTGGGTAACTAAAAGTGCCGATCGAAGATCTCCGCAAGAAGTACTTGCCCAGGTGCGGGCGTTTATCGATGAAAACGGATATTTTCCGCGTCAGCAAGCGGAGAATGAAACAGAACGTTCTTTGCGTCAAGCGTTTGATGATGCGTGCAGAAGGGCGGGCAATTTACAAGATGAAACAATTAAAGAATTGCTGACTTTAAAGGAAACGTGGGTGGATGCACAATTCTCTTTTAGGTCCCCCCAAGAAGTACTTGCCCAAGTAAAAGAGTTTATTGCTATACATGGGGTGTTCCCTCAAAATAAGCAACCGGGCAATGCGGAAAGTTCACTTCGCCAGGCCTTTGACCGTGCCTGTGCGCAAGCTACTAATTCGCAAGATCCCACTGACATGGAGCTGTTGGCTTTAAAGGAACAATGGGTGCGCAAAACAAAAACGCGTACAGACCCGCAGCAAGTGCTACGAAATGTGCAAGCATTTATCGACAGCAAAGGATATTTTCCACGCCGATACTCCCGGGATTCCGCGGAAAGCTCGTTGCGTCAGTTATTTGAGAGAACGTGTCAAAAGGCAAGCCATGGCACAGATTCTATCAGTTTGCAGTTATTAGCGTTAAGGGATAAATGGATAGGCAAATACGCCAGCCGTAGGACTGCGCAGGATGTGTTGACGGATGTGAAAGTATTTATTGAGAAGAATGGCTATTTTCCTCGGTATGAGGCCGCTGCAGATGCAGATGAAAGAGCATTACGCCGGGCATTTGATAAAGCTTGCAAAAAGGCGGTAAACGGGGATGACGAAATCAGTCGGCAACTTTTGGCGCTAAAAGACAATTATGTAAGAAAGCAAGTTTCTCCGCGTTCCTCGCAAGAGGTACTTGCCCAAGTGGAAGCATTTATCAAACAAAATGGATATTTCCCGCGTTATAATTCAACCGATATAACGGAGCGTGCTTTGCTCCAGGCGTTTGATAGAGCGTGTAAAAAGGCCGCAGGTTCCACAGACAAAACCGACTTGCAACTCTTAAAATTGCGCGAACAATGGAGGGGTTCAAACAAATAGTTGTGCATGTGAAAGCCCCCTTGCTTGTTTGTGGAAACCCAGTAGACGGTATCCTTCCCGTTGTACAATTTGGTACAATATACCTATGACAAATTCTATGTACGCAGATTTTGATGTTCCGCAAACCCTTAAATTCAAAACGCATGATATTTTGCGCATGGGGGGGCTGAATTGCTCGGCCCAGATCCCGGCGGAAAATTTTGCGGATGTGCTGGCGGCTCCCAATAAAATTCAAAAAGCCCAAGTGCAGCTTTCTTTTTCTGTGGCGGGCAAAGATATTTTGGTACAGGGCGTTATTTCCGGCCAGCGCGAAGTTGAATGCGCCCGTTGTTTAAAGCACGTGGTGCAAACTTTTAAGGAAACTTTTACAGAAACTTATAGCACTAAATCCGAAATAATTGATATAATGTATGCAGTAAGACAAACCTTGGCGCTTACGCAAGATATTCGTTTTTTGTGCGCGCCCGATTGTAAAGGTCTTTGCACCCACTGCGGCCACGATTTAAATGAAGGCCCGTGTGGATGTAAAGAAGAAAATTTGTCGCCTTTTGCAGTGTTAAAAGGTAAATTTAAATAGTAAAGTCCAAACGGATTTTTTACGAAATATAGGAGTATCAACCATGCCGAATCCGAAGAAAAAACACACTCGTTCCCGCCGGGATATGAGAAGATCCCATAACTCTGGGGTAGAACTTCCGCAACTCGTGGAATGCCCCAACTGTCATGCCAAACGTCTTCCTCATAATGTATGCCCTTCCTGCGGTTACTACAAAGACCGTGTAGTTGTGGCACAAAAAACAAAAGAAGAACCGGCTGCTAAATAATAGCTTATTATGAAAATTGCTCTGGATGCTTTAGGCGGAGATTTCGGCGCGCATCCCAATGTTTTGGGAGCGTTGCGTGCAGCAAAGCAGCTCAACTTGGATATCATCCTGGTTGGAGATGAAGCTGTGCTCCGTAAAGAATTGGCCGATTTGGGCTATGCTAAAGAACCAGAGCATATTTCTATTGTTCACGCGCCCGACACCATTGATATGGCGGCTGAACCGGCCCGGGAATGCCGCAATAAAAAAAATGCCAGCATCATTGTATGTGCCGATTTGGTACATAAAAAAGAGGCGGATGCCTTTGTGTCTGCGGGTCATTCTGGTGCGACCATGGTGGCGGCTTTGTTTGGTTTGGGCCGCATCAAAGGCGTGCAACGCCCGGCCATTGCTACCCCTATGCCTACTTATAAGGGGGTCAGCTTGCTGCTAGACGGTGGTGCAAACGCAGATTGTAAACCGATTCACTTGCTTCAATTTGCCGTGATGGGTTCTGCTTATATGCAGAAGGTATTTGATATCCCCGCGCCTACGGTGGGGGTTTTATCTATCGGTGAAGAAGAAACCAAAGGCAATATGCTGGTCAAACATACGGTTCCGCATATGCGCGAAATCGGCGTTAATTTCCGAGGAACTATTGAAGGCCGAGACGTTAACACCGGCGATACAGACGTCATTGTCTGCGATGGCTTTGTAGGAAATATTGTACTCAAATTGGCGGAAGGACTGGCAAAAACAATGATTGCTATGATCAAACGCGAAGTAAAAAAACGTCCTTTAGCCATTTTGGGTGCTTTACTATCCAAAGGTGCGTTTTCGGCCGTTAAACAACATACCAATCCGGACTGTTACGGCGGAGCACCGTTAGTGGGTGTAAACGGTGTAGCTATTATTTCTCATGGTAAATCCAACGAAACTGCCATTTTTCACGCGCTTAAAACAGCTTCCCGGTTGGTGGAAAAGAACTTTGTGGGCGATATTGCCGCCAAGATAGCTAGTCTCAAACCTACTTTTGATAATATAGAAAAAGAAATTCATCAGGAGCAACATTAATGGCCACTTTTACAGGGAAAACTGTTTTGATCACGGGTGCTACACGCGGCATCGGTCTTGCCATTGCTCAAGAGTTTGCAAAAGCCGGCGCCAATTTGGCCATTTGCGCCAGCCACGAGGCCGGCCTTGCCCAAGCCGCAGATCAATTGATTGCCTTGGGGGCAAAAGTATATACGCAAACGGTAAATATTGCCGATGCGCAGGCCTGTGAACATTTTGTAGCCGGTGCTTTACAAGAATTTGGACAAATTGATGTGCTGGTTAATAATGCGGGTGTTACCAAAGATAATTTGACCGTACGCATGAGCGAAGCAGATTGGAACACCGTGATTGATGTAAATTTGAAAGGAACTTTTTTAATGTCTAAAGCCGCGCTGAAAGTAATGTTCAAAAAACGCAGCGGTAATATTGTAAACATTTCTTCCGTTGTGGGGGAAATGGGCAACCCGGGGCAAGCCAACTATGTGGCCAGCAAAGCCGGTATTATTGGACTAACCAAAACATTTGCAAAAGAATTTGGGGCGCGTAACGTGCGCGTCAATGCTGTAGCGCCGGGGTTTGTACAAACGGCGATGACAGATCGGTTAAGTGAAGAAGTAAAAGCCAAAGCGCTTGAATCTGTACCGCTTAAACGCTTTGCACAACCGCAGGATATTGCTAAAGCTGTGATGTTTTTAGCAAGTGATGATGCCGCCTATATTACGGGGCATGTACTTGCCGTGAACGGCGGTTTATATATATAATTTAATAAAGGGTAACCTTTTTTAATTGGAGGACTAACATGTCTGTAGAAAATGTACAAGAAAGAGTAAAAAATATCATCGTAGAACAATTAGGTGTAGAAGCTGATCAAGTAAAGCCCGAAGCCCAATTCGTAAACGATTTAGGTGCTGATTCCCTGGACACGGTGGAACTCATCATGGCTTTGGAAGAAGAATTTGACGTTGAAATTCCGGATGAAAAAGCCGAAAAAATCAAAACGGTAGGCGAAGCCGTTTCTTATATCGAAGAAAACGCCAAGAAATAACTGTGCAAACGGACATTGAACGTATCTTAGGATATCGCTTCAAAGATCCCGCTGTTTTAAAGGAAGCACTCACTCATAAATCTTTTTCCGGCGAACACCGCGGCGTTAAACATAACGAACGTCTGGAGTTCCTGGGGGACAGCA
>JBGUMP010000007.1:0-5591 GCA_045116875.1 Elusimicrobiaceae bacterium
AATTGCGCTTTGGTTTAAGCCCGAAGAAGTACTGGACGCGTAATTATGTTTTTCACACGTTACTCTAAAGTTTGCACTTGGCTTGTGCTGTTGTTATCAACAGCGGCCCCTGTGTTTGCCGCGCCGGAACAAGCCGTCTCTTTATCCACAAAAGATGGGTGGACGATAGCGGCCACTTATTTGCCCGCTTCCAAGGGGAAAACCGTCGTGTTATTGCACGATTTGGGTAAGACCAAAGAAACGTTTTCTTCTTTCAAAAAAGCATTGGCTAAAGCCGGGTATGGCTATGTGGCCGTTGATTTACGTGGCCATGGGCAAAGTGCTAGCCGGGCCAATTATAAGTCCTTTGAAAAAGAAGGGCCCAACAATCCCTTTAACAAAATGATGCATGATGCCATCGCGGCTGTATCATTCTTAAAAAGCAAAGGAATTAATGAAAACAATATTTTGTTATTAGGCACCGGGTTGGGTGCCAACGTAGCGGCCAAGACGGCCGGGGCAATGCCCAATTTGCGAGGAATTGCATTAATTAGTCCTGCTGTAAATATCCGCGATGTGCTCCCCGTTCCGGCGTTACGTACTTACAAGGGCGCCGTGCTTCTGGCCGCAAGTTCCGATGAACGAAAAGGATTCTTGGAAGCAAGCATCTTGCGCAATGTATCCTTTTTAACAGCCGGGGCCGGGAACGTAACCTTTTTGACGGCCTATGACGCCAGTTCACACGAACTGTTAGATAAATATTTAACGCCCGCCGTCGTTCAATGGGTTGCCACCCCCACCAAGCCGGCCTTACTACCGGATGCCAAACCCGCCCTAGCCAGGCACACGCCGCGCGAGTCCGAAGAGTCCGAAATTATCATCAATCAAGGGTTAGTTCCTTCTGTTTTGGCGGAGTAAGGAGATTGCATGAAGCCAGCGCGCATTGTTTTTCCGGGATTTTGGTTTGGAACCAGCGATTTGCAAAAAGCTACCGAGCTGGCGCGCCGCGGTGTAGGCGGCTTTTGTTTATACAATGCTACCGCCCAACAAGCGCAAAATTTTATCAAACGCATGCAGGATGCTTCCCCCTATGACCAGCTGTTATTTTGTGCCGATATCGTCGACAACTTAAAAGAAGTAATTCTGGATGCTCCCGTATTACCCACCAATGCTCATATCAGCCAATTTGAACTGCCGCAAGATGCCGCCTACCGCAAAGGATATTTGATGGCGCGTATGGCACTGGCGATTGGAATTAATTGGGTACTGGCCCCCGTGATTGATTTGGGCTACAACTCATACGCTTTTAGCGATGAACCCCTAAAAGTAACCCAAATGGCAGGTGATTTTACAGCCGGGCTTTCCAACGGGGGAGCGCTCAATTGTATCAAGTATTTCCCGGGTGTTTCCGGCGCGTTAAAAACATTAGCACAGATGGAAGATGCCGAATTTATCCCTTACAAACATATGTTCCGTCGCGCAGATGCTATTATGCCATCGGATATGATTTTCCCCAATATCGATAACGACAACCAAGCCATGCTCTCCGATAAAATGATTCAGGGGTTGCTCAAGAAACGTTTGAATTATAAAGGGTGCGTGGTCAGTTTCCCGCTATTTAAGGGACATTTGAAGTACGAAGGCCCCAGCGCCGTAAAAATGTTGCATTGCAAAATTGAAAACATCCTGGCCCCGCGCCATGCCGACCCGGTGATTGATGCAATTGAACGGGAAATGGATAAAGGATTTTTGATGGATGAAATCATCCACGCCATTTCAAACCATGAAATGTTTTTAAGTAAGGTAGCCGCCGGCCCGGAACCATTGTCCATTGCGGATGCCTTTGAACTGGCTGAAAAAGATTTCAAGAAAAAATAAAAGAGCCCTCTTTATGAGGGCTCTTAAATAATAAGCAGCTCATGCAGCCAATGCACTAATTATCGCTAAGAGCGATCCGCCAAAAAACACCAACGCAAGCACACCTAGGATCACCGGGATGATGGCAATAATGATAGTCAGCCACCCAAAAATTTTTGCCCACTTAGCCATGTCTTTGGCTTCTTCTGGGCGTTCTTGATACATTAAATCGCTGGCCCGCAAAGAAAATACCAACGCGGCAATGGCTATGGGGATTGTCCAAAAACCCGTAAAACAAGATGCAATAATAGCTACTATTACCAACACAAAATGTGTATTTATTTCTTGATGTTCCATATAAGCCCTCCGGTATGTTATTATTGTATCAAATAGCGCGGATATCCCACTAAAAATTCCCGTATTCACCCCTAGCCAGGGGGCCTTTATTTATATAAAATGAACATGAGAGGAGTTTTATATGATTACAAAACAGGACGTAGAATTGGCCGGAAAATTGGCAAAAATGGCCGTCAGCCAAGAGGAAGCTTCCGTTTATGAGGAACAATTACGCGCTTTGTTTGGCTGGGTCCACGAATTATCTGCTGTAAATACAGACCAAGTAGAATTGTCCCAGGACACATTAGCCGCATATGTGCGCAAAGATGTTGCCGTATCGGATGAGCAAGCCGCCGCAAACTTGCGCGCCATGTTTGCAGAAGAATTAAATGGACAGGCCAAAGTAAAGAAGGTGCTATAACTATGACGATTTCCCAAATTATAACCGCTATTACTTCCGGCACGAAAACCGCCGAAGAAATCACCCGCTATTATTTAGAACAAATTGCTGCCAAAAACCCGCAAATTAATGCTTTTGTAGAAGTGTTTGAGGCAGACGCCATCGCCCAAGCCAAAGCAGTTGATGCCAAAAACGCACGCGGCGAAAAACTGGGCGCACTGGCTGGTGTTCCCGTGGCCATTAAAGATAACATTTTATACAAAGATCACAAGGCCACCTGCTGTTCCAAAATGTTGGCAAACTATGTGGCTTCCTACACTGCTACCGTGGTTGAAAAACTGATTGCGGCTGATGCTGTAATTATCGGTCGCACCAATATGGATGAATTTGCGATGGGAAGCTCCAACCAAACCTCCGCATGGGGAGTGGTACATAATCCGGTAGATCCTACACGCGTACCGGGGGGCTCCTCCGGCGGATCCGCTGCGGCGGTAGCTGCGGGCATGGTACCTGCCGCATTAGGAACCGATACAGGGGGATCCGTGCGTCAGCCGGCCGGATTTTGCGGCGTAGTCGGCATTAAACCCGGGTACGGGCGCATTTCCCGTTATGGGGTAATTGCATTTGCCTCCAGCGCGGACCAAGTGGGGGTGCTAGCCGCTAACGTGGCGGATGCTTCTTTAGTGATGGAAGTCATCTCCGGTAAAGACACGCATGATTCTACTTCCCTGCAAGACCCAGTCCCACATTATTTGGAACACCTCCCCAAAGATTTAACGAGCGTGAAAGTGGGAATCCCTAAAGGATTTTTAGACGGACTAAACCCCACCATCAAAAAACAAACTGAATTAGCCGCCCAAAAATTAAAAGAATTAGGCGCGCAACTGGTGGAAGTGGATGTACCCTTGGCTAAATACTCGGCTCCATGCTACTACATTATTACCAGCGCGGAAGCCAGCTCCAACTTAGGCCGTTACGACGGAATCCGCTACGGATACGCCGCCAAGGATGTCAACGGTCTAACGGACTATTATGAGAAATCCCGTGCGCCTTTTGGGTTGGAAGTAAAAAAACGTATCATCATTGGGACTTATGCGCTCACTTCCAAACGCTATGAAGAATGCTTTTTAAAAGCACTCAAAGTGCGCGAATTAATCAAAGAAGATTTTAAAAAAGCATTTGAAAAAGTGGATGTGATTTTAACGCCTACTTCTCCTACTACGGCTTTTAAAATTGGGCAGCATGATGAAAATCCGCTCTCTTTGTACTTGGCCGATTTATACACCTGCCAAGGCAACATTGGCGGACTAGCCGGTATTAGCGTTCCCTTCGGCAAAGACGAAGATGGCTTACCGATAGGCGTTCAATTTTACGGGCCGATTTTGCAAGAACAGAAGATATTAAACGTTGCCTATCATTTGGAGAAAAGCATAAAATGATTGTATCCGAATTTTCATGCGGAGGCGTTGTTTTAGACGGGCGCAAAGTATTATTAGTGCAAGTCAAAAACATGAAAGGCAAAAAAATTTGGACGTTTCCAAAAGGGCACATTGAGGCCGGAGAAACGCCCCGCCAAGCCGCCTTGCGTGAGGTGTTGGAAGAGACGGGATACAAAGCCGTCATTGTCCGCCCCATGATCCGCGTGAAATATGCTTTTACCTTCCAAGGAAATTACGTCAAAAAAATGGTGCAGTGGTATTTAATGAAGAAACTTGGCCGCATTGGCAAACATGATGCTAGCGAAATTTTAGCCATTCGGTGGGTCTCCTTATTAAAAGCACATGAGCTGGTACAATACCCCAGCGATATCCGGCTTGTGGATATGCTGCTGGCTTCTTTAAACATCAGCCCGGCGGAAGAAACCCATCGGGAAGAAAACGAATAGAAATTACACTCTTTCCCATAAAAAAACGGACACATCCAATGTGTCCGTTTTATTTTAATCAGTGTAATTAGTTACCGGAAATTACATACGTATCATACCCGGGGGTGCGGCTTGTTCCTTCCAGCGCCGTACCATGCAAGGCCTCCCGGCACAACCACACGGCATTTGCGTTATTCGTTTCGGCTTCACAATGAGCTTGCCCGGGAAAATTTTTACTGTTCTTTTGATACATAATATAATTGTTATGGAAATTATCACGGGAAGCTTTCACATAATTATAATCTCCCTCCCCTTGAACTTCCATCGTAATTCCGTTGCCGGTGGGGATGGTTAAATCCAAATCATTCGTGTTTGTGGCATATTGGTTGTGAATTAAATAATAAGCCTCTTGCCCTTCCGCCACTGATTTCACCTGCAACAACATGGCGTTATATCGGGTGCGAATGATTGCGCGTTGCAACCACGGTAATGCGGTAATCATTAAAATAGCAATGATTAGCACTACTACTAACATTTCAATCAACGTAAATCCCTGTTTCACAAACTCTCCTTTTGCGGGCTATATTACAATCAGCCCAATTCCCATTACAATTAAAATAATTCCGGCAATTAGTTCTATTTTTTTGCTAAATAAATTTTTGCTTTGCGTTCCACCCAAATGCGCTCCCAACAAGCTAAGCACAAAGGAAATAATAAGCAACAAAACCACTTCCGGAAAGAAAGAACGGCCCATAGTTTCCATTGCATAACCAACTAAAAAGCTGTTCATACCCAACAAAGCGGAAACCTTGGCTAATTTCCAATTATCCCCGGCATCCACATCCCCAAAACTGGGCGATTTTTCAATAGATTCCAACATCAGCTTAATCCCTAAGAGCAACAAGAACGCAAAGGCCACCCAGTTGTGGGCGAAATAAACCCAGTTGCGGAAAAACACAACACTGACAATGTACCCCAAACCAAACAACAACACATTAAAGAGGGTGAACACCAATGCCAATTTTACCGAAAACACACTTTTGTTTTCTTTGGTCATTCTCACCGCGGACATATTGGCACTAACCATATTGTCCACACAAATACAAATAAAGATAATAATTACCGATATAATGCTCATAGGGCACCTCGTTTGAG
>JBGUMP010000008.1:0-44354 GCA_045116875.1 Elusimicrobiaceae bacterium
AGCGTCCTTTCAAACGTTCGTAAAATAACGAAACAGCCTGAAGCATACGTTTTTGCAAACTGTCAATATGCTCGGCAGTATTTTGCGAATTTTGTACCACTAGTTCGGCTGCAGCCGACGGGGTGGGAGCGCGCAAATCGGCCACGAAATCGGCAATGGTAAAATCAACTTCGTGCCCTACGCAGGAAATGACGGGGATTTTACTTGCAAAAATAGCGCGGGCGACTATTTCCTCGTTAAACGCCCATAAATCTTCTATACTGCCTCCGCCGCGGCCCACTAAAAGCACATCCAGAGCAGGCGTAAATTTATTTAAATCTTCAATTGCCCTTGCAATTTGCGGGGCAGCCTCCTCCCCCTGAACCAGTACAGGCATAATAAAAACTTCTAAATGCGGACTACGCCGTTTTAAGACGGATAAAATATCGCGCACGGCAGCCCCGGTGGGCGAAGTAATCACCCCAATGCGTTGTGGGTAAGGTGGAATTTCTTTTTTATACTCCGGTGCAAACAACCCCTCTGCTTCCAGTTTCTTTTTAAGGTGTTCAAATTCCAGGTAAAGGTTCCCTTTTGCCAGGGCTTCCACGGTTTTAACGACAATTTGATACTTGCCGGACTTGGCATACACATCTAAACTTCCCCACACGCGCACTTGTACGCCGTCCTGAAGTTCCAAGGAATATTTGCGCGCATCCCATTTGAACATGACGGCGCCCAGTAAGGCCTCGCGATCTTTTAAATCAAAATAGAGGTGTCCGTTGGCAGATTCGCGCAAATTGCTTACTTCGCCTTCCACAAATACATCGCGAAACACGCCGCTCATCATTTGTTTAACGGCTAGCGTAATGGCGGTAACGGTGAAAACCTGGCCTCTAAAGGGAGCTTCCGGCTGCATTTATTCTCCTTTGAGTTCCTTGAGCTTTTTTATAAGTGCAGCTTCGCGCCCCAGTTCTCCCGGCTCAAAAAATTTCATGGGGTTAGGCATGTAGAGTTGTTTTACGTAATGGTTAGGAAAATCGTGTGCGTACTTGTATCCCTTGTTTTTCATACCGCTACGCAAATGGTCGGGTACTGGGCGGTAGCGGCCTTCGCGCACTTCGGTAAGGGCTTTATCTACCGCTAAATAGGCGGAGTTGCTTTTGGGACAACACGCCACATAAATAGCGGCATGAGCTAACGGGATGCGAATTTCCGGCATGCCCAACTCTTCGGCAGCGGCAAATGCGGCTTGCGCAATCATAATGGCATAAGGTTCTGCTAGACCAACATCCTCACACGCACAAATTAAAATGCGCCGCGCAATAAAACGAGGGTCTTCCCCGCTTTCCAGCATGCGTGCCAGCCAATAGACGGTGGCGTCCGGATCACTCCCGCGCATCGACTTAATAAATGCGGAAATAATATCGTAGTGGTCGTCGCCTTTTTTATCATAGCGCAGGTGACGCTTTTGAATACACTCTTGCGCAATATCGAACGTAATATGTTTTTTGCCTTTTTTGTCAGGAGCGGTAGTCACAAACGCCAGCTCGGCAGCGTTTAGCATTTTGCGGGAATCGCCATTGGCCTGCGTGATGAAGAACGTTGCGGCGTCTTCATCGATTTTTGCGTTTTCATTATCAGCGGCACGTGTTAAAATTTTAAGCAAATCTTTATCACCCAGTGGTTTAAATTCAAACACAGAAAAACGCGAAAGAAGCGCATTGTTAATGTAAAAATACGGGTTTTCAGTGGTAATGCCGATTAAGATAATATCCCCACGCTCAACAGAGGGTAAAAGCACGTCTTGCTGGGTCTTATTAAAGTGATGAATTTCGTCCAATATAACAAGTGTACGGCGCTGGTCGAAAGAGGGGGTTTGTGCCCGTTCTTTGGCTTCGGCCAATACTTTCTTAAGGTCCGCTACACCGGCCGCCGCAGCATTGAGTTCCACAGTATAAGCTTGCGTGCGCGAGGCAATGTAGCGCGCTGTGGCAGTTTTGCCGCATCCGGGTGGGCCAAAAAATACGGCCGATTTAATCATATCCGCTTCCAGCAAGCGGCGCAACATTTTACCCGGACCCAGAAGGTGTGGCTGTCCGGCAAAATCTTCTAACTTTTTGGGCGCTTGGCGCGCGGCCAAGGGCATGGGAGAATCGGTCATTTTGTTTCTTGGGCGGCCTTGAGTTTTAAAATCAGTTCATCCACGCGGGCAATTTCTTCCTGACGCTTGCCGCCTTCGTTCTGGCTTTTTAAGTATGCCTGTGCGGCAAAGTGCAGGGCGGCCTGGAGGGCCTGTTTTAAGGTGTCAATTTCTCCGTCCTCTTGAATTTGCCTCATGTACGTTTCCACTTGCGCGGCCAGTTCCGTGAGCTCCATACCACCCAACCCGGAATTTTCCACCTCCAGCGGAATGCGTTTAATTTCTACTTGCACGATGTCTTTTGGCATATTTCCATTCTACTTTATTTTGGGATTTCTTTCTATGCTTTGTGTACGCGTCCTAAAAATACTATAATGTTAATATGACTATTTTAGAATTTAAAAACGCGTGCGAAACAATCGCGCAAGAATACAAAACAAAAATTAATGCTGCTAATTCCGCTGCGGAAGTGGAGGAATTGCGGGTGGCCGCTTTAGGCCGCAAAGGTGCCTTGACGGATTTGCTGAAATCCCTGAAGGATTTTTCTATTGAAGATAAAAAACAGGCAGGCCCGATGGGTAACGCTCTAAAAGCACAGCTCAGCGCTGTGCTGGATGATAAAGCTGCCTTTTTTGCTGCCAAAGAAATTAATGACGAACTCAATAAAACCAATATCGATCTAACACTGCCCGGTTACCCGGTAGCATGTGGACATCGTCATCCTTTATCCGTAGCGCAAGACCGCATGACTACTATTTTAGCGCGCTTGGGTTTTGAATGGGCGGAAGGACCTTGGGTAGAAGATGAAAAACATAATTTTGATTTATTAAACGTACCGTTACATCATCCGGCTCGTGACGCACAAGATACGTTCTTTGTGGATACAAAGGCGCCTTTGGTGCTTCGCTCGCACACATCCAATGTGCAAAGCCGGTATATGGAAAAACACAAACCGCCTCTTCGCATTATGGCCCCGGGGCGCGTGTTTCGCAATGACAGTTTGGATGCTACGCACAGCCCGGTGTTTCATCAAATTGAAGGATTGTATGTAGACAAAAATGTAAGCTTGGCCGATTTGAAAAGCGACCTTACTGCCTTCATGAAAGGATTGTTTGGCGATAAGGCCGAAATCCGCTTCCGCCCGTCTTTCTTCCCATTTACAGAGCCCAGTGTGGAAGTGGACGTGAAATGTGTGTTCTGCCAAGGCAAGGGCTGCAATGTTTGCAAAGGCAACGGCTGGATTGAAATGCTGGGGGCGGGGGTGGTACATCCAAACGTGCTTAAAAACTGCGGCATCGACCCCGACGAATTTAGCGGCTATGCCTTTGGTATGGGCGTGGAACGCTTGGCTATGATGATGCTAAACATTAAAGATATTCGCGCCTTCTATGAAAATGATGTGCGTTTACTCAAACAGTTCTAGGGAGATTTTATGAAAATTCTATATTCTTGGTTGAAAGATTTTATTGAGTTGGATGAAACCCCCGAAGAACTTGCCAAAAAATTAACAGATCTGGGCATTGAAGTGGCCTCTTTTGAAAAAACCGGGGCCGATTTTGAAGGTGTGCACGTAGCACAGATTATCAAAATTGAGAATCATCCTAATTCCGACCATTTGCATTTGGTCACCTTGGACCGTGGTAACGGCGTTACACAGCGTGTAGTGTGCGGTGCTCCCAACGTGGCTGTGGGGCAAAAAGTTCCGCTCGCACGTGTAGGGGCGCGACTGGGCAAAATTGTGATGAAACCGGCGGTAATCCGCGGGGTAGAATCCGAGGGAATGATTTGCTCCTCTGATGAATTGGGGCTAACACATACCCGCGCCCACGGTATTTTAGTGCTGGATGAAAACCTGCCGCTGGGTACGGATGTATCTACGCTTTACGGCAAAGCCGATACTGTTTTTGAATTGGAAATTACTTCTAACCGCCCGGACTTGCTTTCACACTGGGGTGTGGCGCGTGAATTGGGCGTTTTGTTAAACAAACCTGTTAAATTGCCGGTCATTAACGATATTCCTGGTCAAGGCAAAGCACTAGATGTTGATATTCAAAATGCTGAAGGATGTGGCCGCTACATCGGGCGTATTATTCGCGGTGTAAAAAATGCCGAGTCGCCCGAGTGGATGAAAGAACGGTTGGCGGCTATGGGGCTCAACCCTAAAAATGCATTAGTGGATGTAACCAACTATGTGATGTTTGAGCTGGGCAATCCACTCCACGCGTTTGATTTGCGCGAAGTGGAAGGAAATAAAATCATCGTGCGTAATGCACACGCCGGCGAAAAGTTTACGGTTTTGGGCGGGCGCGAATTGGAACTCACCGAAAATTGCTTGCTTATTGCTGATGAAAAAAAAGCCACTGCATTGGCCGGTATCATGGGTGGCCTGGACAGCGGTATCAAAGAAGACACGCAAGACATTTTTATTGAAGCCGCGTACTTTAATCCGCCCACTATTAACAAGACGGTCAAAAAATTTGCTATCTCGTCCGATTCGTCCCAACGTTTTGAACGTGGCACGGATATAGAAGGTGCCATGCTTGCTATGCGCCGCGCAAGCGATTTGTTTGTGCAAATTTGCGGAGGCACCGCAAGTGAAATTAACGATGTGTATCCGCAAAAATTTGAAAACAAAACCGTTGAATTTACTCCGGCGCAAATTAATGCTATTTTGGGCGCCAATATCCCGCAAGAAAAACTCAAAGATATTTTCTCCCGCTTGGCTACCGAGTTTGATGCCGGTGGTGACGTGTGGAAATTTAAAGCTCCTACGCATCGGCGGGATTTGAACCACAAATGGGATTTGGCTGAAGAAGCCGCCCGCTTTGCCGGGTATGATAATATCCCCGTTTCTGCCACACGTGCGCACGTGACATTTGCCGATAACCCCAAAGGAATTGATTTGGGTAAGATTTACGCAAATGCTTTGATCGGGGCGGGCTTTTGCGAATGCAAAAATATTGATTTCGTGGGGGAGAACGACCTCAAAACCATGGGGACGGACCCGAAGTTTTGCATCCGTGTAAAAAATGCCCTGGCGCAGGGATGGGATTATTTGCGCCCTACGTTGTTGCCGTCGCTTATTAAAAATGTGGAAAGCAATTTGCGTTTTGGCAATGATAATTTAAAATTGTTTGAAACCAGCAAAACCTTCCAAAACATGAAAGGGTTCCCTGTGGAAAACTACACGGTAGCCGGCGTGTTAACCGGAAACATTGAAGTGGATAAGTTTTTTGGCTTGCCTCAACGCCCTGTTGATTTCTATTGGTTAAAGGGGCTTTTGCAAACCGTGTTGGCCAAGGCGGATGTTACATTTGCGCCGTCTAAAAATGCGCCTGTGTATATGCATCCCAAAATCAGCATGGACATTTTGCAAGGGGGAAAGGTGATCGGTGTGTTTGGCAAACTGCATCCTCTAACACTTAAAGCGTTTGATATTAAAAATGCAGATGTGTGGGCGTTTGAATTCGCCACCAAACAAATAGAAAAAAATTATTCCGCGCGCGACTTTAACCCTGCGCAGAATGTGGCGGTGTTCCCTCCGTCTCTGCGCGACTTGTCTGTAGTGCTGCCCAGTGAAATCACATACGCACAGATTACCAGTGCGCTCAATAAAACGCCGCTGGATGTAGCGCTTTCGTACCATTTGATTGACGTGTATCAAGGTGAGCACTTGCCTGCCGGTAAGAAAAGTGTTACGTTTAGCTTAGCGTTTAGCAAAAAAGACGGTACGTTAAAGGATAAGGAGATCGAAGACGCTTTCGGGCGTATTGTGGAACAACTTAAAACGCAAGTAAATGCGGAACTACGCTAATGCAAGAGAAATTAAAACAGTTGGAACTACTTATCACGCAGACTCTTTCCCGCCAAAAAGAATTGGCGGGGGAGAATGCTACGCTTAAAAACCGCTTGCGTATATTGGAGGATGACCGGCTGCAATTAAAGCAAGTGCAAGAGCAACTGCGTGAATTAAAAGAATGGAAGAAAAACACGCAAAGCGTTCTTCGCAAGTTGGCGGTGCGTGTGGATAAAGAACTGGAAAAAGCCAAAGAAGAACAAGAAAAGATTGTATAAGCGAGTAATAAAAAGCCCCCTCAAAAGAGGGGGCTTCTAAATGGAGCGGGCGAAGAGAATCGAACTCTCGTCTCAACCTTGGCAAGGTCGCGTTCTACCATTGAACCACGCCCGCAAAATCGTTCTGACTACCTTTATAGTATAGCAATTTTCATCCAAACACACAAGTTTATTTTTTAGCCTGCGTGCGGGTAGTGCTTCCTAACAGTTGGGTGGCAATCGGTTTTAAGTAGCGGTTTTCCGACACGGCTTGCCGGACCCCGGGGTTTCTGCGTAAAGCGTTTAAGGCCGGGCTAGCATTAATAAGGCGGACTGCTTCCTGGGGGTGATCCCGATAGTATTTAACAGCTTTGCTGGTAAGCAAATAACTCATAAAGCGGCTGGCCCCTATTACGCGGACCATTTGTTCATTTGCCAGCAACTGTTGGATGGGCTTACCGGAAAAAAAGTCTTGAAGCATTTGGTTGTCTTGTACGAATGCGGCAAGCAACTGAGGGTCTTCCAATAACGGGGCCACATCATCACGGCCAATAAAAGCTTTTCCCACTTCTGGGCGATTTAACAGATATTGTATGATGGCGGGGTCTTTAACATTGGCCGCAAAATTTTCCGTCAATGCCCAGGGGGCCATCCCAATTACGCTGTAGTTGGCCGGCGTTAACGCTTGGTAATTGTAACGGCTCACAATGGGCAGCGTGGTTCCCAGCGTATCTACGGCCACGTTTCTGTCTAACCCTTCGTTAATTTGTACGTAAGTTACACCTTTGTTCGGGTTAAAATCGGTTTCATATTTGAGTCCTTGGATTTGTTTGGGATCCAGCGCCGCCGTAATATTTTCTGCTCGCTTTTTTTCGCGTAATACAAATCCCCAAGTGATGGCAACGGCTATAAATATAAATAGGGCCAATCCCATCGCAAACCAGCTGGTTTGTTTGCCGGAGTTTTTGTTTTTTTGCAAACCACTTGTCTGGGCTGTGTTTTGCTGTGCGTTAGATGTTTGATTATATTTCTGCGGATTACGTAAGCGCTCGATAATATCTTCAGTTTTCATGGTTGTTGACCCGGTAAATAAGTATAATCTTATTATATGAAATCTTGAATTACACATAAAGGGGTGGCGCATGCAAAAAACTATTTTTTATCATGATACCGATTGCGGAAACGTGGTGTATTATGCCAATTATTTGAAATACTTTGAAGAAGCTCGCACATTGTATATGCAACAAAAAGGGTATTCTGTGGCGGATTTGATGCAACGCGGGAAATATTTTGTGGTTGCCCGGCAAGAAGTGGAGTATAAGTATCCGGTACGCTATGCCGATACAATTACCGTAGATACCAAGGTGCTTGAAATTTCGGATATTAAAATTGTTTTTGAAAATGTAATTACTAACCAAAACGGGCGTTTGTGTACGAAAGGAAAAACCACCCTGGTTTGCGTTGACCAAGCGGGAGTCCCCACTTCTATGGGAGTGGATGTAAAACAAGCAATGCAAGCGTAAATAAATTTACAAAAAAAGCGGGGCACAAGTTGCCCCGTTTTTTGATGGCTAAAAAATTAATCATCAGCCAAACAATAAACCCGTTCTCTAATCTTTTGCGCTACGGGAGCCATATACGGGCGATAAGAAACTTGTTCTTGTGCAATTTGTAACAGCGTTTTCCCGTTGGCAGAAGCTAATTGTCGGATTTCCCGGCAGTAAATGGCTCTGTTTTGGGCTACCAAGGTTTCATCACTTCCTTGTAAGCGGGACAACCGCGCCTTGGCAAACTTGCTTTTCTGGCTTAATTGAGAATACGGATAAAGCAACTCAAACGTATCGCTGTGCCCGGCGCTAACTTGGGCAATTAAAGGGGTTTGGCTAATGTGATTGCGTTGGTTGACAAGCGTGGCGATTTGTTGGGGTGCTTTTGTGCCGTAAAATTGGCGGATGCCCGATGCTATTGCCAAAATGGTGGGCGCATCTTTTGCTACATGAAACAAGTTGTTCCCGTAAGTATCCTGCATGGTAAGAAATTCGCCGCTGGTGGCGCGTTGCACCGCTTGGGCCAATGCGCGCACGTCGCCTTTCCTGGCTAATTTAAAAATAAGCGGGGTTCCATAGGCATCGGGTTTGGTGAGCTGTGTATTGGCAAGGGAAGCATCTTCAACGGCAAATTGAATGCGTTGTTCCAACAAAGAGGCCCGGCCTTGTGCGCTTAATACACCGGGGAAACATACAATCAATGCCAGGGTTACAAACGTGTAAAACGGTTTCATAGATCACTCCTTTATTATTAGTATGGGGAAATTTGGCGCTGAAAACGAGGGCCAAAGGTCCTATATTTTGCAAAAAAAGGGCCTAGATTCTTCTAGGTCCTATTTGGATTTACGGGCAGCAAATACGCGTTAAACAAACCGTACGGTGCTGGGCAACAGCACTTCTTGCATAATATCCAACGCAAAGGAGTCAGTCATGCCGGAAATATAATCGGCGATGATAGTATCAATATCTGCAGGGTTTTCTTTGTAAAAATTCCGCATAGACTTCATGTAATTGCCAAATCCGCGGGCGGCTTGGGTTAATTCTTGCTGATAGGCCACATAGTCAAAGGCGTGGTGTGCAAACAAATTGCGGAAATAATCAAATACGTCACGTATGCATTTGGAAATCATTTCTTTGCGTTTCAGCATTATCGGGCTGCAATAAATACGTGCGTAATTAAAATCACGCAACTGCGAGATAAGCTGAAATTTTTCTGTAGAGAACCCAATACAATCTTTATCTTTGGAGTTGTCAATTAAGTCCAGCGTGAGGGTATTAATAATTTCTCCATTGGAAGTGCCTACTTCTTTGCGGATTTCTAACGGAATGTCTTCTTTGGTAATCAAATCGGCTTTC
This sequence comes from Elusimicrobiaceae bacterium, assembly GCA_045116875.1. Classification (GTDB taxonomy): domain Bacteria; phylum Elusimicrobiota; class Elusimicrobia; order Elusimicrobiales; family Elusimicrobiaceae; genus Avelusimicrobium. The sequence continues at coordinate 9,076 of JBGUMP010000008.1, forward strand.
ATGGCGTCTTCAATGTCGCGCCCAAAGTAAGCAATTTTGTCCGCCAAGCGCACAATGCATCCTTCATAGGTGGAAGGCATTTGTGTGCGGCCGGTAATTTTTTCTAAATCGTTGGGAATGGTTGCCGGACGCAAGGCATTGTTGGCAAAGTCTTCCCCACAATGACAGATGATGCCATCTTTTACCGCAAAGGTTAAGTTGAGTCCTTCTCCATAATTGGCCAGATGTTCTACTACGCGGTAACTGTTCAGTTCATGTAAAAACCGTTTGCCACCTGGTTTTAAGCAGGCATCAATGGCGCGTTCGCCTTCGTGCCCAAAGGGCGCATGCCCGATATCATGCCCTAGCCCGATGGCGTAGGCCATATCTTCGCTTAGTAGCCAATTCCCGCTTTTATTGAGTCCGCGGCAGATAGTAGCGGCAATGGTGGCCACGTGTAGCACATGTTCAATGCGGGTGCAGATGTGGTCATTTTTGGGTGCAAAAAAAACTTGCGCTTTATGTTTTAAACGGCGGAAAGGCAACGAATGGATGATTTTGGTTTGATCTCTAAAATATTCATCGCGCAAATCGGGCGTGTGTGCGTGCGAACGTTTTAAATAAATTTCATCGGAAAAAGGGTTTTTTATCATAAAATTATGATACCATAATAGAAATACGAAGTATAGGGGAACATATATGAAAAATCCTGTTGTTTTTGCGGGAAGCTTTGATCCGGTCACGAACGGGCATATCGATTTAATCAAACGTGCGCGTGCTGTTTTTGGCGAAGTAGTTGTGGTTGTTTTTTGTAATGCAGCAAAGAAGGCGCGCTTTTCCGTACAAGAAAGGGTAAACTTTCTCAAAGAAGCATTAGCGGGGGAACCGCATGTTACGGTGGATAGCGCCCAAGGTTTATTAACTGCCTATATGAAAGAGCACGGCTACAAGGTTGTCGTGCGGGGGTTGCGCAGTGCGCACGATTGGAATTTTGAACGCACTAATGCGTATTTCAATCACGCTCTGTTGCCGGAAATGGAAACGGTTTTTTTACCGGCGGATCCAGCCCATCAATTTGTTAGCAGCAGTGCCATTAAGGAAGCGGCTGCCCAAGGGGCAGATGTATGCGCCTGGGTGCCGGCCTGCGTAGCAAAAGCGCTTAGCAAATAATATCTTCGTATAACCCAAAAGGCCTATTCAAAGAATAGGCCTTTTTTCTTTTGCGTCTGCGTGGCAAATTTCATACCATATGAATGGAGACGGATAAATTGCTATGTTCCAGTACGACACCAACCAATTTGCGTGTTTGTGCTATCCCCGGCAAAAGAAGGGCTGCGCGTCGTGGATAGAGCTTCTTTTTTTTAATTTTGCTACGTTAGTAACTACTTGTTGTAACCACCCGCAAGCGGGGGGCTGTTCTATGTTTCCGGAACGTGTAAAACAATTTGATGTATCTAGGGCTAAAAGTACCACTGATCTAGGTCTTTTGGCCCTTTTCTTTGCTCAGAAAAAGTTCCATAATCTAAGTAAGGAGTGGCTATGAAAAAATTACTTTCTTTGGTACTAAGTGTCAGTTTGTTGTTTAGCAGTGTCACCCCCTCTTTGGGGCAAGCTATTTCCGGTCGAGCCGCCAGCAAAGCAGGCCGTGCCGCCCGAGGAGCCACCCAGCATTCTATTCCTTCTTCAGCCCTTACTCGCCGTGTCTTTACCCAAAAAGCCCTTGCTTCTAGCCCTTTGCGAAGCCGCATTTTATCCGGAAAGATAAGTGGTCTGTCTGCTGAAATTTTAAGAAAGCCGCTTCAGGAACGTGTGCCGCTGATGCGCAGAGAATTTGTAACACTGTCCTTGATGCAAGGGGGCGTTAGCCCGGCAGAGCGTATCCAAGCGTTGGCCCACTACCGCCAGCAACTTACTTCATTCCCCACTTTTGAATTTCCGAAAGTGGGGTTGGCAGATCTACTCAAAGCTACTCCCCAAAGCCCGGCCGGCCAAGCTGTTGAACAGGCGCGTGGCGCCATGGCGGATGCGGCTGCCCTTAGCTTAGTAGTACCACACGAAGGGGCCCCTACCTTATTAAATTTTTATCAACAGGCCAAAGGCACCGCCTTTGATGATACGGCTTTGTTAATTACTGCGCGTGGGTTGCTGCGCATTGAGGCCTATGACCAATTGGGCTCTTTTTTAGCCACTCATAGTGACCGCGCCGCACTAGCCGGGCTTGCCCAATATATTGTAGCGCACGATTTGCCTGTAGTTGTTCCTGCTTCCTTAACTCATGCCGTGTCACCAGCTACCAATGAACAAATGGCGGCGTTTTTGGAGAAAGATTTTGCATTAAATACCTTACATGCCGATCCGTCCTTGCAGGCCACAGAAGAATGGATGGATATGAGCCAATTGTCTATCCAGCCGGAAGCGGCTTCCATGCCGCAAACCCAAACGTCTGCACCGCAGGCCAAAACTTCCGTACCGCAAACCGAAGCACCCGCGTTTTCGGGGATCACATTGTTGCCGCCCGCTCCGGGCAGTTTTGTCCGCCCTGTTCACGAAAATGTATTGATGGATAACGCAACCGCTTCTACGCAAACTTCTGTTCAAACCTCTCAACCTCAAGCGCACCCGGTACCCTCATCCGCGCCGCGTCAGCACGCGCAACCCACTCAGGTTTCCTCGGCGGGTAGCGGTATTTTGTACGGGGGAATCCCGTTCTTTGCCATGATGAACTCTGCCAAGCGGGCTATCACGTGGTTGCGTAGTCTAGGTAAGAAAAAAGACCGCCCCGCCCCTTACGAAGAACCGGGCTTGCATGAAAACACGGCACGCCCCGTTTATGAGAGCGGGTCCGTTCCCGAAATTATGTGGGATGAAGAGCTTTCAACGGCTGACGAAGTGAATGAACGTGAAGTAATGGTGGGGGTAAAAGGGTTTAAATTAAGCATTACTAAAGAAGATGGCGCGGAGCATGTTTTACAAAACGTCGAATTAACACTTAGCGGTTCAGTAAAGGGTTTTGATCCCATATATAACCGCCTGACGTTGGATTCTAAGAATATTTTTGAATTGCGTAACGAGACATTGAAGGCCGAGCGGCCCGACCACTTTTACTTTGTGCTTAAACTGGGAAATGGCGAATTGCCCATATTTCTGGATGGAGCGTCCAAAATTGGCTTGTCCCGCCCGTTACGCATTAAAATTCAACGTTCTTCCAGCCCAAGCAAGGTAGTTACGTTGCCGATCTATAAAACGACGGCGAACGGAAAGGCAGAGCGCACAGAGGTATCGGCGGAGGTAGATTTGCGGCTATTACCCGTCGGTAAAGATTTAGCGGAAATGGGGCTCATTATAGCCGATGGGGATGTCCTGTATTTCCGCAACCAAGAGGGAGAACTGACCGCGCTGGAAAATTCATATGTCCGTTTGCCTAAAGAAGAAAGCAAATATTGGACGAAGATTTTGGCCATGAACGAGCAGACTCCTTTTTCCATAGGGGTATTTTCTACCAAGGATAAAATGCCGCCCCTTACCTATTTAGTGCCTGCCTTACAAATTGGGTTGGGTAAAACGTTAGCCCCAGTGTTAGAAGAATACACAAACTTGAGTGAAACTGCCGCCAGCTATACCATGATGGGTATTAACAACGGCCTACCGGCTTTGATGGCGTTTGTCAATCCGTTGCTCAACCGCTTCGGGGAAGCGCAGGTATATCGCGCGGGGGTTGCTTCGCTGGCTGTGGCCGGTTTGGGGGCAATTGCCAGCGGCTTGTACGGGCATATCGGTTCTTCCATGAGCCCTCTGCAATTGGCGGCGTTTTTAACCTCCAGCACCTTTCTGGCCTTTGGGGTAAGTGTTACCCGCTATTTACAAGGGCTTCTTATTAAGGCCAACCGCGGTATTGTGCGCGAGGGGAGTTCCTTTGTAAACAATAAAACCGAGGGAAAGGCAGAAATAAACTACAATACCAAACATTTAGTAAAGCGCGTAAAAGAAGTGTTTACCAAAAAAGGCGAGAAATCCTTAATGGACGTGTTGAACCTTCAAAAAGCGGCTATGTTTAAAAACTTGGGTACGGCGATTTTCTTAGCATACCCGTGGTTGGCGAACCTGACCGGTTCGCTTTTTGGCGTGGATTTGGGGTTGGACTTTTCAGCCAGCTATATACCTTACAGCTTGTTTAGTTTGTACACACTGTACAAGGTGTGGAAGACGCCGTTTAAAAATTCTTTCCCGCTGGACATTTCCACCTTGCGTAATAATTTGGCTGATGTGCAAAACCAAGTGCTGCATGACGTAGCAAAGATAGGATCAGAACCTACTACCATTATTAAGACGAGACAAAGAAGCGGAAGCGAACTATTGAAAGATGCTTATTTCTTAAGTAGATTTGGCACGCCCGAGCAAGCCCCAGTACTTTTGGATGTGTATAACCGGTTGAAAGATTCTTCCTATAATAATGAAATTGTGTTTCATGCGGCGCGCGGGTTGCTACGGATGAGGGCTTATAACGAGCTTCAGGTAATATTGAGCGAAAACCCGCAAAATGCCATGCTTTCCGGCATTGCGGCCTATATTAAAGAGCAAAATTTGCCTGTGGAAGTGCCGCAGGGGATGGCCCAATTGGTAGTGCCGGAAACGTCGGATGAATTTAACGTACTTGATTATCTGGACATAATTGTTGATTTGGATGCCTCGTTACAAGGGATTAAAGAATGGGTGTCCAGAGAGCCCAACAGAGAAGAAAAAGATAAATTTAGTATATGGTCTTTTTCTCTCAATGTTGAGGACCTTGGAAATCCTATAGAAGAAACGAGAATTACAGAGACGATGGAGGGGCGCGTCAAAACAATGGCCGAGGACATGAATAACGCTATTGGTCGCTTGGTTAGCGCCGAATCGCGCAAAAGCAAAAAAGCGCCTAAAGATTTTACCCGCGAGCACGAGGCCGAATTTGGGGACGCTTTGGAAGAATATTTGCTCAAAGCGGGCCGCACCGCCGAAGAAGCGCAACAGATTCGCCAAGCGTTCCGCGATGCGTTTGATAAGCTAAACCACCGCAATATTAACCTCAAGAATATTGCTTTAAAGGTAGGGTTGCCTACATCGTTAACAGCCATGGCCATTGCTACCATGGGCGAGTTGGGCTTTTCCAACAACTTTGCCTTTCTCATGCGCGGGTTGGTAGGGGATGCCACGGCTGCTACCGCCATTGTGGGGCTTTTGCTCTATGGCTCCATGTTTAGCTGGCGTGTAGTGGGCAACCTTTTAGTGCCACGTATGAGCGGGGGCAGTATGTATGCTATTTCTTCTGCGGCGGCTGTGTTGGGTTCTGCGGCAATGGCTATGTTCCCGGACAATATGCCCCTAGTGATGGCAGGGGCCAGTATCGGGTGCTTTGGCATTAGCAACTTCTTTGCCCAAATGTATGACTACATTATCGACTTACATCCCGAATACAAGCGCGAAGTAGCACTGCTTATCAACCTTACCATGCCTATAGCCGCTTTGGGGGCTCCGTTGTTCCGCCTAGCAGGACACATCCCGGGTTTGGATATGGCGCTAGTTAGTGCGGCTATGGCCGGTAGCGTGGCGCTTACGCCCAAAATGTTGGCGGGCTCCAGCATTCTACGGGTGTTGGGTAATGACTGGAAGAAAATTAAAGCACGCGTGCAGAGTATCCTCGGCCGTCACAACGACGGGGATGACCAGCCGCCGCTTATCGAAAGCCCGGCACAATAAGTTGTAATTTAAAAATTAAATCCCCGGGGTTAAACCCGGGGATTTTTATGCGTTTGGAGTATCGTTTGGGGTAACTTCCTGCGGTTGTGGGGCTTGCTGTTGTTGTGCGGCAGGCTCCTGCGGTTGCGGATTTTCTTGCAGGGGTTGATAAGTCAGTTCCACATCGGCAAAGATAGCATCTTTATTTTCATTGAGCCAGCGGCGGTGCAGTTTGTAATCCGGGCAAAATTGGGCTACCAACTCCCAGTATTCTTGCCCGTGATTCATAAAAGTTAAGTGGCACAGTTCGTGTACCATTAAATAATCCTGCACGGCAAGCGGCATTTTGACAATGCGGTACGAAAAATTCAAATTTTTCTTACCCGAACAGCTGGCCCACAGCGTGCGTTGGTCTTTAATAAAAATCTGGTTAAACTCTACACCCATTTTTTGCGCCCACTGCGTAGTTTTGGCGGTAAGCGTTTCTTTGGCTTTGTCGCGTAACCAATTAGTTACCAGTTCGCTGGGGTTATCTTGCGCGGTTTGCAGATATACGTGGAAAATCTTCCCGTCAAACGCAACGCCCGGTTCTTGATCCGGCGTTACGTACATTTGTGCCGGGAATAAATCCCCGTTGTAGAGCACTTTATTATCGTGTGCAATTTCAGCCTTGGGCGCTCCCTCTTTTGTCTCTTTGGTGGCATTTGTGCCAAACACTTCCGGGAGGTCCTTTTTCAGGCGTTCTAAAAATAGTTTTACGTCACTAATTACGGTTTGTGTATCTGCCATAGGTATATTGTATAAAAAAAGGCGCAAATTTTATACAATACCTGTATGACACACGAACTCAAAAAAACCGCCCTGTGTGCTGCATGCGAGCAAGCCGGCGGGAAAATGGTAGATTTCCACGGGTGGTTGTTGCCCGTTCAGTTTGACAGTATTATTGCCGAACACAAAGCCGTGCGCGAAGCGTGCGGCATGTTTGATGTCTCCCACATGGGGCAGTTGCGCGTAAAAGGCCCACAGGCCTTGCACTTTTTGCAGTACGTCAGCTGCAACATTATTAAAAGTGGAAACAACGAAGGAACGTACTTTCATATTTTAACCGAACAAGGCACTATTATTGACGATGCAATAGCTTTTTGCCTAGGTTTAGAAGAATTTTTAGTTGTCGTAAATGCCGCGTGCGTAGAGGAAGATTTCGCGTGGTTTCAAAAGCAAGCTACGGCTTTCAATGTAACTGTTACCAACGAAAGCGAAACCTGGAGCATGATTGCTCTGCAGGGTCCCACGGCGGTTGGAGTAGCGGATAAAATCATCCCCGGTGTGGCAGATTTGCCGCGTTTTCACATTCAAGAAATTGAACTTTTTGGGGCCAAGGGCTATGTTACCCGCACGGGATATACCGGCGAAGACGGCGTGGAAATTATGTTGCCCAACGGCCAGATTGAAGCGTTGTGGAATACACTAGTTAAAATGGGCGTAAAGCCGTGCGGCTTGGGCGCGCGCGACGTACTTCGTTTGGAAGCCGGGTATTTATTAAACGGCGCAGATGCGGACCAAACTAAAACCCCGTATGAAGCTAACTGCGGGTGGGTGGTAAAACTTTCGAAAGAAAATTTTATTGGCAAAGCGGCACTGGAAGCTAAAAAGGCCGCCGGTTTTGCCACTAAACTACGCGCATTTAAACTTAAAAACCCCGGCGTACCGCGCGAGGGTTGCAAAGTGTTTTACCAAGGTGTAGAAACAGGCGTACTGACCAGCGGTACGTATTCGCCTTTATTCAAAGGGATTGCGGTTGGCTATGCCGGAAGTGAAATTCCCGTCGGTGCGGAAGTGGAAATTGAAATCCACGGGCGTAAAGTACCGGCCGAAGTAGTCAAAACACCGTTTTATAAAAATAGAGTTTAAGGAGTAATTATGTATAACGAACAAAATTGCCGTTTTTTAAAAACCCATGAATGGGCTTTTGTGGAAGGCGAAAATGCCGTTGTCGGTATTTCCAACCATGCACAAGAAGAAATTAGCGATATTGTGTTTGTCGATTTGCCCAAAGTAGGCCGTACCGTCAAAGCGGGCGAAAATTGCTGTGTGATTGAATCCGTTAAATCCGCCAGCGAAATTTACGCGCCTGTGTCCGGCGAAATTGTAGCCGTCAATGATGCCTTAAACGCAGACCCGGCCCTCGTCAACCGCGAACCGCATGCCGGCGGCTGGCTATTCAAAATTAAAATGGCGGATCCCAACGAAGTAAACGCGCTACTGGACTTAGCTGCCTATAACGCAACGATTGGAAAATAATTATGACCCCCGCCCGGTGCGGGGGATATTTTTATATAGGAAATTTATGTTTATCCCAAATACGAAAGAAGACCAACAAGCCATGCTGGCCAAAATTGGCGTGAAGAATGTCAAAGAATTGTTGGCACAAATTCCCGCACAGTTTTTATACCCGGCTTTGGATTTGCCTAAGGCCTTAACGGAAGTCGAACTGACCGCTCACGTGCGCGCATTAGCTGCCAAAAATAAACCGCTTACTAACTTTATTGGAGCGGGAATGTATGAACATTTTATTCCGGCGGCGGTGCCGGCGTTATCAGGCCGGGGTGAATTTTTAACGGCCTATACGCCCTATCAAGCCGAGGCCAGCCAAGGCACTTTGCAAACTATTTATGAGTTTCAAAGTGCTGTGTGTGCACTGTTGAATATGGACGTGGCAACGGCCTCCCATTACGACGGTGCAACCGCCATGACGGAAGCTGCATTGGCGGCGTGCCGCATCACGGGACGCAAGGAAATTTTTGTTTCTGCGTTGCTTCATCCGCATTATAAAGAAGTGCTTAAAACTTACACGCGCCACATGGGCATTACGATTAAGGAAGTGTCCGTTACTGCGGACGGCGTATTGGATGCGGATGCGCTCAAAGCACAATTAACGGACCAAACCGCGTGCTTTATTTTGCAAACACCCAACTTCCACGGATATCTGGAGGATGCTCAAACAATTTCTGCCACGGTGCATGCGGCGGGAGCCCTGTTGGTGGCGGTGGTAAACCCAATTTCATTGGGTGTTGTACAAACCCCCGGTGAATATGACGCCGACTTTGCCGTATGCGAAGGCCAACCGCTGGGCAACCCAGTCAGTTTTGGCGGCCCCGGTTTGGGAATTATGACGGCCAAAAAAGCGTACGTGCGCCAATTGCCAGGCCGCATGGTGGGGATTGCCAAAGATAAAGACGGCAAACGCGCTTTTGTGCTTACACTACAAGCGCGCGAACAGCACATCCGTCGTGAAAAAGCGGCCTCGAACATTTGTTCCAACGAAGCCCTGTGCGCCCTTAATGCCGTGATTTATTTAACCCTGTTGGGGCCCAAGGGACTCAAAGAAGTTGCCGAACTTAACTTGGAACGCGCCCATCAACTGGCTGAGAAAATCAACCGCGTGAAAGGTTTTAATGTGCAAACACAAACTCCATTTTTTAATGAATTTGTAGTTACGTGTCCAGTACCGGCTGCCGATGTTATCCAAGCGCTGGAACAAAAAGGTATTGCGGCCGGATATAATTTAGGCGGTAAACAACTGCTAGTATGCGCAACCGAGCTTCGCACAGAGGCCGATTTACAAGCATATGCCGATGCGTTGGGAGGGATGTAAGATGCAAGAAATTTTGAAAAACGAGCTTTCAATTGAAAAATCCCGCCCGGGTCGCCGGGGTGTACGTTTTGCCGCTACGCACAAACACGCGGCAGACTATTTGCCGGTCACGCTCCTGCGCAAAACTGAACCCAATTTGCCCGAGCTAAGTGAATTTGATACGGTACGCCATTTTACACGCCTTTCACAACAAAATTATTCGTTGGATGCGCAGTTCTATCCGTTGGGCTCTTGTACCATGAAGTACAACCCCAAGGCGTACGACGTGCTTAGTGTGTTGCCGGGCTTTGCCAACGCTCATCCGTTTGCGCCCGAAAGCGCTGTACAAGGTACCCTGGAGTTGGCATACAATTTGCAGGAACTTTTGAAAAAGATCACGGGACTGGCGGCGTTTACGCTTCAACCAGCTGCCGGGGCCCATGGGGAACTGACCGGAATTTTAACCGCGCGTGCGTATCATGATGCCCACAACGGGCAAAACCGCACCGAAGTGATTGTGCCCGATACGGCCCACGGTACCAACCCGGCTACAGCCAATATGGCGGGCTACCATGTGGTCAATATTAAATCTGCCTCTAACGGGTGTGTGGATAAGGAAGCACTGAAAGCCGCTTTGAGTGAAAAGACAGCGGTTGTCATGCTGACCGTTCCCAACACGGTGGGGCTCTTTGAACCTGAAATTAAAGAAATTGCCGATATGGTGCATAGCGTAGGGGCTCTTCTTTATATGGACGGAGCTAATTTTAATGCTTTGATTGGTCTTGCCAAGCCGGCAGATTTTGGCGTGGATATTATGCACCTTAATTTGCATAAAACCTTTGCTGCTCCACACGGGGGCGGTGGGCCGGGTTCGGGTCCGGTGGGGGCTGCCAAACATGTGGCTGCGTATTTGCCACACCCGATTGTATCACTGCAAAACGGCCAATATACACTAGCCGATAACCGCCCGGAAAGCCGCAACCGCATGAAAGCATTTTATGGCAATATGGCGGTGGTCATCCGCGGGTATTGTTATCTGCGGCAATTTGATGCCGCCACGCTTAAAACCATTGCCGAAAATGCCATTTTAAATGCCAATTACGTGCGCGCGTGTTTAAAAGGCAAGTTTAATGCTTTCTTTGACCGCACCTGTATGCACGAGTGTGTGCTTACTCCGCCCGATCCGCACACTACCGGCGTGCACACCAGTGATATCGCCAAGCGCCTGCTGGATTACGGCTTTTATGCGCCGACGATTTATTTCCCACTCATCGTGCCCGAAGCGTTAATGGTGGAACCGACCGAAACGGAAAATAAAGATATGCTAGACGGGTTTGTGGCCGCCATGGAACGAATCTATAGCGAAATCCAAACTGAACCGCAAACCGTAAAAGATGCCCCGCATCATCAAACCGTTAAACGGATTGATGAAGTGTCCGCCGCGCGAAATCCCAACCTGCGGTGGTAAATGATTGATTTGGCCTGCCCAACCGGCAGGCCAATTTATTATGCAATTATTGCTAACAACTCCCGCGCTGGATGTATACCAGCACATGGCATTAGACGAAACCTTGGTGCACAGATACCCGGGCAGTTGTGTGTTGCGTTTTTATGAATGGACGTCCGCTCCGGCCGTTACCTTTGGGTATGCGCAATTTGTTAACCAAGTGCGCCGTGGGTTACAGCAACACTCTTTTGCGGGAGACATTTGCCGCCGGCCTACGGGAGGCGGGGTGGTCTATCACACGGATGATCTTACCTTTTCGCTCATTTTTCCTTCTACCCAACGGCCCAGTGAAATTTACAAACAATTGCATGGGGCTATTCAAACGGCCTTGATATTAAGCGGTTTTTCTTCCGCACTGTTTGGCCAAAAATCAGCGGCGCAGGCGTATGCTCCCAGTCAACACAATCAGGCCAATGCTTGCTTTATAAACCCGGTAGAGAATGATTTGCTGCAAGCCGACGGGCAAAAAATGTTGGGAGGTGCCATTCGCCGGTTTAAGGATACCGTTCTCTACCAAGGTTCTTTGCAAACCCCCGGTGCGCGGTATAATCCGGCCTATAAACATGCGCTAATTCAGGCCGTGCGCAGTTTTTTAAATACGGATTTACAGATTGAACGCGCCCCTGAAGCTGTATTGCAAGCGGCAAACCGGTTGGCACAAACCCAATACAATACGTTGGCGTGGACGGAGAAATTTTAATGATCAAACTGGTAAAATTTCTACTTGCGTGTGTGTTGCTTCCCATTACCGGGTTTGTGATATGGGAAGAGGGCCGCATTCTGCTGGGCGTATTGGAGCATTTAACCGCCGCTATCAGTTTTTTGCTGGGGGCGGCTATATATGTGGCAATCCACTACGGATACTATAAATTTTCCCGCATGTATGTGTTGATACACGAAATGACCCACGCCGTAGCTGCTATTTTGTGCGGCATCCGCATCCAGGAAGTGCACATCGGCAAAGAAAGCGGCTACGTTAAGATGCAACGTACCAACACATTTGTGGTGCTCGCCCCCTACTTTGTCCCTGGTTACGTAATTGCGGTGGCTTTCTTATATTTGGCGTTAAGTTTCTTTATGGACTTGACCGCTTACCGGCAGATTTTTCTTTTTTTTGTGGGGTTCTTTATGGCATTTCATTTCGTTCAAACTTTCCATACGCTTTGGGAGGCCGACCAGCCCGACTTAAAAATGGCCGGTGGAAAGTTTTTTTCGTGTGTAACGATTGTGCTGGTAAATATGCTGGTTCTGGCCCTGGTACTCAAAATTTTATTTCCACAGGATGTATTCTTGGGTAGGGCGGCAAGCCAGGTGGTGCATCAAACAGCCACAACCGCCCGAATTATAGTAAACTATATACTAGGGAAATTTAGGCAAACAGCAGCATGAAAAACGCTCAAACACGCAAGCGCGCCCAAAAACGCATTTTTGTCCGTAACACAAAACGCTACACCCAAAAAAGTTTACTGGCTGTGTGGCGGTTACTGCTTTTTGCGGCCATGTTCCTGCTGATTGCGTTTTGTGTGGTATGGATTTTGTTCATTCGTGTTTTCAATGCACAACAATTAAGCGAACGAATCACCTACCAATTGCAAAAACAACTCAATCGCCCGGTTAAAATATCTGCCATTAATTTGAAATTTTTAAATGTTGTAGAACTAAAAGGGTTCTACATTTTAGATACAGTGGGGGAACCGGGCAAACCGCTGGTAGCCGCCGATTCGGTCACGTTGGCGTTTGATATTTTGCCGCTTATTGAAAAGAAACTGGTCGTTCATGAGGTAACGCTTAATGCCCCTCGGTTTAATTTGGTGCGCACCCAAGAGGGCGTTTACAATATTTCGAATATTCGTTTTTCACGCCAAGGCAATGAGAATACTTATACCAGCCAAAGCGGGAAAAAATTCGAAGTGACTATTGAGGACTGGTCCATTCGTAACGGGGTAGTCAGCTTTAAAAATTTAGAAACCAACTCTTCCCATTCTTTGTACGGACTCAACGCCCATTTTGAAAATTTAAGTCTTAATGAATTGTCGGATTTTGAAATGGACATGGTACTGCGTAACCAATGGCAGGAGCGTGTTTCCGAATTGGAAATCAAAGCAGACGGACGTATTAATTTTGCCGATTTTAACTGGCAACAATTTGCGTTGCGTGATTTAAAAACCCAGGCCTATCTATTTCAAAAACCGGTGGAAGCAACACTCAACCTGGATAATTTGCTGGCTCCCGCGTTTACATTAACGGCCCATACCCCTGCCTTTAGTGCAGAGGATGTTTCAATTTTTGGTATAGAAAATAATTCTTTTTCTGTGCCGGCAAGTGATTTGATGGTGCAAGGCAAAGTGTCGGACGATTACCGCAAAATAGACCTTTCTTCTTTGCAAGTGCAGGCGCAAGATATAATTTTGTCTGCTAAGGGGGCGGCGGATCTTTCCCAAAATTCGCCATCGATGCAGATGGATTTTTCCACTCAACCTTTCACATTGCCGGACAAGGATGCTTATTGGCCCTTGCTCAAACAATATAAGCTAACCGGCAAAGCCGCCGCCAGCGGAACGTTTACCTACAATAAAGGGAAATTTTCTCTGCCCTTACTTAATTTGCAAGCGCAAAGTGTAAGCGGCCTGTTTTACGGCTTTAAGGCAGATAAAGTGAGTGGGACGTTTCAATCCAAGGCCGATTTTTCGGATCTGTACGCGCGCACTACGGAAGGGAAAGTAACAGTGAATCACTCTACGTTTGACAAATTGCAATTAAGTGGGAGTTGGCGCCGCGGAAATTTGTATGTCAATATGGCCTCTACGGAACTGAACAACGTGCCGTTTAAGATGAACGTAACAGTCAATAATCTTAAGAAACCCTCTCGCACCATTCGCACTAATTTGCATTTTAAAGTTTTTGATCCCATGGCATTTATTGCAACCGTGCAAGATTTTGTGACTGTAATTACCCCTCTTGCAGGGGGTGGTAATCACATACCCGAAGTAACCGGGGAATTGGCGTGGCTGCGTAATTTTAGAGACCGCCTCCCCGATTTTATGCCCAACTTGGCGGGCACGCTATCGGCGGAGGAATTTTCTTCCACGGTGCTGTCCGGCAAAAACTTCAATGCGGAATTTGATTTTACCGGTCTGCAAGCAGGTGCCAAGAAGTTATCCGGCCCGTTGCGCACGCATTTGCAAAACGGCGTCATCCATCAAATGGAAAAACTGGCGGCCGAACAGGAAGCTCTCAACGTAACCTTTCAACCGTTCATTATGATGCACCGCATGGAACGCGCCGGAAGTTTTAGCGTAGGGCGCGTGTTAAAAGATGTGGAAGTGAGCGAGATGGGAGTGTCTGTTGCGTTTGAAAACGGAGATATGGACATCCATAACGCTTACACGGTAGGCCCCACCATTTCGGCGGCTGTAAGCGGAAAAACGGATTGGGTTAAAGAGACCTTTGATTTGATGATTTATACCATGTTTACCAATACTTCCAAAACGGGGGTATTGGCTGAAAACTTGACGGATGAATCCGGCAACCCGGCGTTGGCGTTTCGCGTTTCGTCTTCTATGACAAAGCCGAAATTGGAAATGTTGCGCGCCAAGAAAGCCGGGCAAACAATCCGCTCTGCCCAAAAGAAGGGCGTTGAAACAGATTTCAGTGCAGCAGCAACGTTTATCCAAGGAGAACACCATGCCACGAAATAACTTAGACTTACTCTGCCTCTTGCAGGAGCACGGGGCTATTTTGGAAGGACATTTTGTAATGCCTTCCGGTTTTCATAGCCAGACGTATATTCAAACGTCTTTATTGTTGCAACACCCCAATTTGGCGCAACGCATTGCACGGGCCTTGTCCGATAAATTTACGAAAAAAGCAGACGTTATTTTGGCGCTTACCCCGTCCAACAGCGTATTAGCGCAAGAAGTGGCGCGGGTGCGCGGGGTGCGTGCTATCTTTGCTTCCAAGGATGAAAACGGGGAGATGATTTTAAAGCACAATTTTTCAATAAAACCCGGCGAAAATGTACTCATTGTGGATGACGTGGCGGTTTCCGGACGCAAAATTAACCGCGCCATTGATTTAGTAAACCGCAACCAAGGGGAAGTAATCGGCGTGGGCGTGATTGTGGACCGCTCAATGGGATATTTGCCCTTAACGGTGCCGTTGCGCGCGCTCTTATCTTACCCAATGCAAACTTTCACTTCTACCCAATGCCCGCTTTGTGCGGCTAAAATTCCGTTTAGTGAAGTTGAGGAACTTAAACAATGATTGAAATTAAACTCAAAGCCAAAGAAGAACGCCGCCTGCAAGCGGGGCATTGGTGGATTTTTTCTAACGAAATTGACGGGTTGGATACTTCGATTGAGCCTGGCACCTTGGTGCGTGTGGTGTCGCACGAAGGCAAACAAGTAGGCCACGGCTATTTTAACCCGCACAGTTTAATTTCGGTGCGCCTGATCCAAAAAGGGGAAGGCGAATTGCCGGAAGATTTTGTGTTTGAAAACTTGGATAATGCTTATGCGTACCGCAAAGAAATCGGCGTGCGCAAATATGGCCGCATGTGCTATGGTGAGGCAGATAATATGCCCGGCTTGGTAGTGGACCGATACGGGGATGTGTTGGTAGTGGACGTTTTAACAGCTGGCATGGAGCGGTTAAAACCGCAAATTACCAAGGCGTTGAAAAAAATCTTCAAACCTACCGGTATTTATTATAAAAACGACAGCTCGTTCCGCGCCTTGGAAGGGCTCACCAACACGCCGGAAATCGTTGGCGAAGTGCCGGATCAAGTGGAGATTGAAGAAAACGGCGTAAAGTATTTAGTGCCGTTGCGGGGCGGTCAAAAAACCGGTTTTTATTTTGACCAGCGCGAAAACCGCGAATTTTTAAAACCATATTTTAAAGACAAACTGGTGCTGGATTTGTACTCCTATATCGGTTCGTTTGGCATTACCGCGGCGCTTGCCGGTGCTACACAAGTGTGGGGGTGTGATTCCTCGGCTGCGGCGGTAGAGTGCGCCAAAAAGAATGCCGAATTAAACGGCGTGCAAGACAACGTGGTCTTCCATCGTGATGATGCGGAGCGGTTGCTCTCGGCCCTTAAAAAAGGCGAATTACCCGACCAGCCCGATATGATTTTACTTGATCCGCCCGCATTTGTAAAAAGCCGCAAGGCACTCCCGCAAGCCGTGGGCCTGTACGTCAAATTAGTCAAAATGGCACTAGAAGGGATGAAAGCAGGCAATTACTTGGCGTTTTCTACATGTTCGCATCATATCTCGCGCGAGCTTTTTGTAGATATCATCCGCCAAGGGGCCAGCAAGGCCGGATGCCAGGCGGTATTGGTGGAACTGCGCGGTCAGGCCAAGGATCACCCAATCCTAATCGGTATGCCGGAAACGGAATATCTGCACTTTGCGCTTATCCAAAAACGGTAAAGTTATATTTTGTATGAAATAAAACTCCCCCGCTTATGCAAGGGGGAGTTTTATTGCTTCTAAGTACTAGTGACGTATTATGAAAGCAAAGTCAGGCTGTCTGTTTGCTTCCTGCAAAATGGATTGCGTTTTTTCTGCATCAATATATTCAAACGCTTCTCCCAATTTGTTTTGGCGAGCTATTAACGCTCCTTTAGGAAAGACAAGAGCATTTAGGAGCTGAGGGGTCCAATCGAGACGGCGTACCCAAAGAGGGTTGTTTTTCCCATCCCAAAGAACGCGTTGTTGTTCTATGGCGCTCATTACCTTCAACCAAGAATTATCCATTTTGGAGTTGGTCCATCTTTTTCGTAGTTTGTTGTTTTTAGGAAGATCAACGGGGCCATCAAATTCCCAAGTTTCTAATACACATTTAGCGTGTTCAGAAGGCATGTCTGTAAATGGGTGGCCGGGAAATTTCTTAAATTCGGAAGGGATAGAATTGAATTTGTCCCCTTTGGCAACAAACACATAGGTTTGTGTTTGAAGATTTTCCATCGTTTCTACGTACAGATTGTAACGCCATGTATTATATCCTTCAACATAATATTCCACTTCCGCATCAATAATGGTAAATGACGGATTTTCTTTGTGGCGTTTAAGGGCCCACGCTTCACACCCGGGCCATTCTTGGCACATGGTTTTTACACGGTCAAACATATAGTATTTTTGCTCTGCCAATACCTTGCGTGCCAAGGCAGATTGTGAAGACGATTTTAATTGTGCGTGTGCCGGGGCCATACTGATTAAAACCAGCATAATCGTTGTTGTTATAGTAATTAGTTTTTTCATAAATCTCCTTTAATGGGAATAGGTTTTTACAAAAGAAAATTCCGGCAATATGTCTGCTCTTTTTAAGATAGAGTGTGCGCCTTTCGCTTTAAGGAACTGAAAAGCAGCCCCTAGCTTTTGCTGACGCGCAATGATAGAAACCTCTTGGCGTGCATGGAAGGGACCGGCCTTATATGTAAAATCGAGCCGGCGTTCCCAACGGGGGTTTCCGTTTTTATCCCACAACACACGTTGTTGCTCGATGGCTACACGCAGGTGGCGCCAAATAGCAGCCATGGCGCTGGGCCACCGTTTGCGCAGGCGGCTATTTTTAGGCGGATTGGAAGGCCAATGCTCTATTTCATACTTGGCGTGCATGGAGGGCATGTCGGTAAACGGGTGCCCGGGGAACTTTTTAAATTTTACGGGCACGGTATGAAATTGGTTTTCCTGTGCGGTAAACACATAGGTTTGGGAGGTCAAATGTTCCAGGGTTTCAACATATAAGTTGTAGTGCCATACGCGGTCATACTCTGTTTTGACAACATAGTATTCTATCTCCGCATCACGCAACAAAAAAGAGGAATCTGCTGCGTGGCGTTTTTGGGCCCATTCTTCACATCCGGGCCATTCCTGGCACATGGTTTTTACGCGGTCAAACAGATAGTATTTCTTATGTGCCAATATGCTGCGCGCTACATTGGAGCGGAAAGCAGACTGGGCTTGGGCGGGAATAACGCTCAGCAAAACCAAAATAATACTGAAAGAAACTAATTTTTTCATCATATTATTTTATGATATGAAAATCCGGATAAGCCGGGCATTTGTTAACTTCATGTACCGGCTGATAAATATAGGGGCCTTCTGCTTTTTCCTGGTGAGCGCGGAACACAAAAGTGCCGCTTGTACCCCACATATAATAAAACTGTACATATAAGGTGCGCGCCCACAGCGCATTGCCGTCTTTGTCGTAAGAGTGAATGTATTGGGATTCCACAGCTTTGCCGACGGTGGCATCTTTTTGTGCGCGTAATTCTTCGCATGGTTGCCATTTTTGACAAAGCAGCAGACTAGTGTTGTTAAATGAGCGTACATACCGCGCATGGTTGGATGGTTTGCCGGGAATGGGATGCCCCGGGAATTTGGCTATTTGAACGGGAGCGGAAGACGTATGTTTTTTCCCGTTTTTTTCGAGCTCAAAACGGTATGCTTTTGTTTCGCTATTTTCTATGTTCCCCATAAGCGTAACTATGCGAAGGGGTTGGAGGGATGAAGTTTGTATTTTGCTATTTTCGCGCGTTTGCACATAAAAGCGGTGTTGCCAAACGGCTTGGTTGTCTTGCCAGCTGCTTACCCAATGTTCCACTTCTGCGTCCACTAGCAGAAAAGAGCTGTCCTGTGCCACGCGGCTTTTCGCCCACTCTTCACATCCGGGCCACTCTTGACACATGGTTTTTACGCGGTCATTTACATACACCGGGAGGTGCTTAGCGGCTTCGCGTTCCACTCCTGCGGCCAATGCTTCGGGTGAAACTTTGGCTTGGGCAATAGTAGCGCCGATTAAAATCAGTACGGTAATTTTCGTGATAATAAATAGTTTTTTCATAAATTCCCCGGGATGTTCGTGAATTAATATTTTTTTACAAAAGAAAATTCGGGAAGTTCATAAGTTTTCTTTAAAATAGAAGCTGTTTTACTTGCACTGACATATTCAAAGGGGGCTCCTAATTTTTGTTGACGCGCTATTATTGCCACAGGAAGGTCCCCATCCCAACGTTTCAAAGTGACATCTAGGCGACGTTCCCAGCGCGGATTGCCGTTTTTATCCCAAACAACACGCTGCTGTTCTCTGACGTAGTCCGCAATTTTCCAAATGTCATACAATGCATCGGGCCATCTTTTACATATCTTACTACTTTTGGGGGGGTATTCACTATCACGATACGAACCCCACTGTTCATATTCGTATTTAGCATGTTCAGAAGGCATATTTGTAAATGGATGGCCAGGGAATTTTTTGAATTTAGAAGGGACAGTGTTGGAGAAATTATTCTCAGTGGCAACAAACACATACGTTTGCGTTTGTAAATTCTCTATGGTTTCTACGTACATATTATAGTGCCAGTTGCTTGACCCTTCCTTGGGCACATAATATTCTATTTCCGCATCTATAATTATAAAGTTCGGGTTCGCTTTGCGGCGCTCAAGGGCCCATTTTTCACACCCGGGCCATTCCTGGCACATGGTTTTCACGCGGTCGGTCATGTAATATTTTTGTGCTTTTAGCATCTTGCGGGCTAGGGCTGATTGCGTAATAGGTTTTAATTGCGCATGTGCTGGGGCAATGCCAATTAAAATGAAAGTTATAGTTACTAATAAGCAATATACTTTTTTCATTTGCCTGGGACCTCTTTTATTGCGTAATTTGTAATAAAATGAAAATTCGGGACATAATCTGCTCTGATTAGGACAGAGCTAGTTTTGGGGGCATCGATATATTTAAACGGCTCCCCTAATTTGTTTTGGCGTGCAATCACCGCATATCTTTTCATGTCTTCGACGGGATATATGCCGGAGAGTATAGTGTAATCAAAGCGGCGCTCCCAACGGGGGCTGTCGTTTTTGTCCCAAATAACACGCTGTTGTTCTACGCCCCTTCCCATTTGGCCCCAATGTTTGACAGATATTTCCGGCCATCTTTGACGCATTTTTTTACTATGGTATGGAACTCCATAACGATTTTCCAATTCATATTTGGCGTGGTTGGAGGGCTCGTCGGTGAATGGGTGCCCCGGAAAATGGGCAATTTTTTGAGGAATGGCCGGGAAAGAATAAGGATTCTCGGATTTGCGATTAATTTCCGTTCTAAATACGTAAAATTGTTCTTGTAAATTTTCCAGCACTTTTACGTAAAGATTGTGTTGCCAGTAAGTCCATTGATCTTTCTTGGCTACATAATATTCTACTTCCGCATCAATAATATAGAAAGAGGGGTTTTTTTTGTGGCGTTTACGGGCCCACTCTTCACATCCGGGCCATTCTTGGCACATGGTTTTCACGCGGTCGGTCATGTAATATTTTTGTGCTTTTAGCATCTTGCGGGCTAGGGCTGATTGTGTAGTAGGTTTTAATTGGGCACACGTAGGCGTTATCCCTATTAAAATCAAGGTGATACTTGTTAACAAATAACACAGTTTTTTCATGCAACACTCCTTTTAGGGACTATTTTCCAAAATTCTATAACTTTGCCGAAAGCTCCGCAAGGGCCAAAGTGCCCAAAAATCCATGGGCCTTTTATGGATTATTTGTTGGGCCCAAGTGTATTGCGTAATAAAACAAAATTTGGTATTATATCTCTGTAATGCCGAGGTAGCTCAGTGGTAGAGCACTGGTCTGAAAAACCAGGTGTCGACAGTTCGATCCTGTCCCTCGGCATTTCTTTTTGTCCAAATTTGCCGCATTTTGTTGTATAAAAAATCCCCGAAATATGTTCGGGGATTTTTGTGCGTTAGAAGATTTTATTTTACGGCATCAAAGCCGGCTTGCAGTGCTTTTTTGTTCAGGGCAAGCATTTCCGGCTTGGCGCGTTTATACACTTTTTTCATTGCATCGGCTACTGCTTCTAAACTAACGGCACCCGTTAGTTTGATAAACGCCCCGATAGCCACCAAGTTGGCAATGCGGTCCATGCCTAGCTCTTCCGCAATTTGATTGCACGGTACGCACACGGTGGTGATATCGGTGCGTGTCGGGCGGGAATTAACCAGCGAACTGTTGAGGATTAACAGCCCGCCTTTTTTAAGCATGGGCTCAAATTTAGGCAAGGACGGCTCGTTCATGACGATGACGGTGTCCGGGCAAGAAACGATAGGTGTATATACTTCCCCGTCGGAAACCACCACCGAGCAGTTAGCCGTACCGCCGCGCATTTCGGGCCCGTAAGAAGGCAGCCAACTTGCGTTTAATTTGTTTTCCACACCGGCTTGTGCCAGTAAAATCCCGGCGGAAACAACACCTTGTCCGCCAAACCCGGCGATTCTAATTCCTTGATACATTTAATTGGCCCCCTTGTCTTTGAATACACCCAACGGATATTGCGGCATCATTTTGGTGCGCACAAACTCTAAAGACTGTTGCACATCAGCGTGCCAGTTCGTGGGGCATTGGCTGATAACTTCCACCATGGAAAACCCAACCTGGTTGGCTTGGTTTTCAAATGCTTTTTTGAGATATTGTTTGGTTTGGAGGACATTTTGTACGGTATCTACCGCACCGCGTGCCAAAAATTTGGAGCCGGTAATTTGCGAAAGCATTTCGCACATATTAATCGGCCAGCCCTGGAGCTTGGGGTCCCGCCCTTTGGGCGCAGTGGTAGCCACTTGGCCTACTAACGTGGTAGGGGCCATTTGCCCACCTGTCATTCCGTAGATGGCGTTATTGATAAAGATGATGGTGATGTTTTCGCTACGCACGGCGGCGTGTACAATTTCCGCCATTCCGATGGACGCTAAATCGCCGTCCCCCTGGTAGGAAAACACAATGGCTTGTGGTTTGGAACGTTTGATGCCGGTAGCAATGGCCGGGCCGCGTCCGTGGGCGCCTTGCACGCAGTCGCACGCAAAGTAAGAATCGGCAAATACCGCACACCCTACCGGGGCCACACCGATAGCGCGGTCCGCTAAATTCAATTCTTCTAATACTTCGCCGATTAGGCGATGCACAATGCCGTGCCCGCATCCGGGGCAATAGTGCATGGGTACATCTGTTAAGGCGTTTGGTTTTTTAGCTAAGATTGTAGGCATTATTTGGCCTCCTTGCGGTCACCTTGCACACCTAATTTTAGGTTGCGTTGGCAGTTGTAGGTAAAGCCGTCGGCGTGATCTTGCAGATTAAACAACCCTTCTTTTTGGCCGCTCAAGAGCGATTTGGCCGCGGTTAAAATTTGCGCGCCGTCCGGTTGTCCACCGGAAGGATACGCGTTTAAACCGACGGGGGCTTTATCGCCCACGGCTAGCTGCACATCTTGCACCAGTTGGCCCAAACTTTGTTCTACTACCAAAAATCCCTTGGCTTTTTGGGCTAGTTCAGCTAAACGCTTAGCGGGGAACGGCCACAGTGTAATGGGGCGGAAGAGGCCTACTTTTAGGCCTTGTTCTTTGGCGTGATTGACGGCTTCCAAACATGCGCGGGAAGAGAGCCCGTACGCCACTAAAATGACATCGGCATCTTCGCAATTGCGTTCTTCGTAGCGTTGTTCGGTTTTTTCAATTAGTCCATAGCGTTTGGCACGTTCCACCACGTCCGCAATCAAATTGTCCCCTTTGTAAGAAAACACGTTGTTTTTGGCGCGGCCGTTTTTATGGATGTCAACGGCCCAATCAAACTTGCCCAGTTTATTGGGATCTACCGGGTCAAAATTAAAAGACATACTTTCCATCATTTGCCCCAAAATACCGTCGGCTAAAATCATGGCGGGCATGCGGTATTTTTCGGCAAGGTCAAACGCCAATTTAGGGAAGTTTCCCAACTCTTCTACTGAATTGGGAGCCAACACAATGACACGATAATCGCCATTACCGCCACCGCGCGTAGCTTGGAAATAATCTCCCTGGGCGCCAGAAATACTGCCCAGCCCCGGGCCGCCACGCATAACGTTGACAATCAGACATGGCAAATCGGCGCTGGCTAAATAGGTAATCCCTTCTTGTTTTAAGCTGATGCCCGGTGAAGAGGAAGAGGTCATACTGCGGGTACCGGTAGATGCGGCACCATACACCATATTAATGGCGGCAATTTCACTTTCGGCTTGTACAAAAGCTCCGCCGGCATCGGCAATATGGGCCGACATGTATTCCGGCACTTCGTTTTGGGGGGTAATGGGATATCCGGCAAAGAAACGGACTCCGGCGCGGATGGCTCCTTCCGCCAAAGCTTCGTTTCCTTTCCTAAGCGTTTTTTCGGTCATATCGTAAATTCCTAATCTTTTAATACAGTGATAGCAACATCGGGGCACATAACATAACACATTTTGCACCCAATGCAATCTTGCGGGCGTTCTTGCACCGCGGGGAAATACCCTTTCTTGCTAATGGTTTTGGACGGTGCCAAACATTTTTTGGGGCACACGTTTACACACAGATAACATGCCTTGCAGCGGTTGTGGTCAACTTCTATTCTTGGCATAAGCCTCCTGCGGGCTAGGGTTTAATTAGCCCTATCCTAAAAGAATACATCTTTTGCGCGCGAACTGCAATAATAGTAAAATAGGGACATGACTAAAACCCATCCGTATGAACTTTTATTGCAACAGTTAGAAAGCATTTTATCCATGGAAACAGACCCCGTGGCCAATATGGCTAATATGGCGGCGGTGCTTTTCAACGGGCTTACAGCGCTAAATTGGGCCGGTTTCTATATCGTGCGCGATGCGCAGCTTGTGCTGGGGCCCTTTCAGGGCAAGCCGGCCTGCGTGCGGATTGCATGGGGCAAAGGTGTGTGTGGACGGGCGGCTCAAACGGCGCAAACACAACGGGTGGAGGATGTTCACCAATTTTCCGGGCATATTGCGTGTGATAGTGCCTCGCAAAGTGAATTGGTGGTTCCTATTTTAAAAGAAGGACGCGTATGGGGCGTGCTGGATATCGATTCACCCCTGGTAGGGCGTTTTGGTCCGCAGGAGCAGGCATTTTTTGAACAAGCCGTTTATTTGTTTGTCCAAAAAACCCGGCTTTAAGCTTTGCTGCGCCACGCAAAGAAAGCACCTGGGATTAGCATCAAGCTTGCCAAAAACACGGCTGTTTTCAAGTTTCGATAGTCGGACACCCAGCCAATCAACGTAGGGGAAATAGCATCCCCCAACAAGTGAATAATAAATATGTTAACGGCAAACGCCATGGAACGGACTTGCGGTTTTGTGGTGGCTACTAAGGCCGCGGCAATGGCCCCGGTGGGAACAAATAGCAAAATAAGTGCCATGGTTAAACACACCCACGCGCCAATTGTTTGATGTGTGTATAAGACAATCCAACACACAGGCAAAGCCGTCATAAAGGCCGTAGCAATCAATTTACCGTAGGCGTGCGGATCGCGTTTGAGCCACCAAGGAGCCAATTTACCGCCAAGGTAAGTGCCCAAGGCCCCGCCTACAATGACCAGTATTCCAAAATAGGAACCCGCCTTGGCAACATCCAAATGCAAATAACGGTGCAAATAAACGGGCATCCACGCGGCCAATCCGCCCATCACAAAAGTACTCATGGCTTGTGCCAGGCATACTTGCAAAAACGGGAGATTTTTAAAAAGCGGTATATAATCTTTCAGGCGTACGGGAGTATGTGTTTGAATTTCGCGTGTTTTGTCTTTTAGGCAAGTCAAAGCCAACAGTGCCAAAAACAGCCCGGGCACCCCGGCTACCATAAAAGCAATTTTCCACCCCCAGTGTACGCCTACCACGGCACCGATTACATAGCCAAGTGCACTGCCTAAGGGGAGTGCCAAGCCAAACATTGCCAAAATAAAAGCGTGTTTTTGTTTGGGATAATGTTCTGCCAAAAACGGTTGCGCGATGGTGGTAAACCCGCCCTCTCCCACTCCTACCAACGCGCGCGGTATCAGCAAGGCCAGGTAATTTTTGGCGGTGGCACAAGCCAGTGTGGCCAAGCTCCACAAACAAGCGCTTAGAGCAATTAAACGCGGGCGGTGGGTGCGGTCGGCTAAATAGCCGGTAATCGGCGCGTAACACATATAAACAAGCATAAAGGCGGAGGCCAACGTGCCCAGTTGCAAATCGTTTAACTTTAGGTCTTGTTGTAAGAGGGGGAAAACGGCGTAAAGCACTTGCCGGTCGATATAATTAAGCAAGTTGAGCAAAAATAAAATCCAAAATAAATACTTGATTTTCATGCTATTTCCCTTATTCTATAAAATAAGGGCATAAACCGGTAAAATTTTGTATAGTGAGGTAGATATGAAGAAAGGGTTTTCGTTTATTGAAGTACTCATAGTACTGGTAATATTATGTACCTTGCTGGCGTGGTTGATGCCGCGCTATTTGCAGACAGTCAAAAAGCAAGAACAAACCCAGCAAAGCGTGCTGGACCAAGCGCGCGCCGTGCAAGGGATGCTAAACGAGCGGGGGCAACAACAGCAACTTCAGCTTGAAAATTTGGAGCGCGCTGTACAACGCGTTCCCCAACGCACGACCCCGTCCCGGACGGGCCAGCGGCGGTAAAGAATTTGGTACAATATCGGTGGAGGGAGTGTATGAAGAAAGGTTTTACATTAATTGAACTGTTAATTGTAGTAGTAATTGTGGGTGTTTTGGTGGGGGTGGCTTTGCCGCAATACAAAATGGCTGCTGAGCGGAGCCGTGCTACCGTTGGGCTGGCGGCGGTACGCCAAGCGGCGGATAAAGTAAACGCGTGGTATTTGTTGCAAAACCCGGAGAAATATCCTAATCTTAGCCAATTTACTGCCATGGATTTAGGAGATGAACTGGCCGGCGTTCAAAATAAGAATAATACTAAAGGGCCCGGCATGTTGTTTGAGAAGCCGAGACTTTCTACTTTGGGCGACGCCGTTGCGATAATATTACCGCGCCATGGTAATGATTGGAATTATCAGCATGTTGCGTGCCTAAATAACGGAGAAATAAAAAAAATAATCTGTATGTCGAAAACGGGTACTTCGAGTCCAGACTGTGGTAAATTAGGATTAGAGGAAGGAACCAGTTGCGATTAAACCAAATTTTAAAGAGCCCGCTTCGGCGGGCTTTTTTAATGTCTATTTTGACGCAATGTTTCAAACAGCACAATTGCGGCGGAGCTGGATAAATTGAGTGAACGCACCGGCCCGGTCATGGGAATGGTAAACAGGCGGTCTTTATAGATTTCGTAAAATGCTGCGGGGAGCCCAAACCCTTCCGCCCCAAAACACAAAAACGCATCCGCGGGGATTTTTGCGTCCCAATACGCAGTTTTGCCTTTGGTGGAAAGAAAAAATAATTTTTCACGCGTGGGTTTTTCGGCCGCCAAAAAATCTTCCCAAGTTTCGTAGCGGCGGTAGTCCAAATTAGGCCAATAATCTAACCCGCTACGGCGGATTTCTTTGGAGGCAATTTTAAAACCCAGTTTGCCCACTAGGTGTAAACGTGTGCCGGTTGCCACGCACGAGCGACCGATATTGCCCGTATTAAACGGGATTTCAGGATTAATAAGTACAATGTTTAGCATACGCAAAAAGGCCGGGGAGCAATCCCCGGCCCGGTAGATTATTCTTCCCAGCGGATGAACAGCGGGGTCAGCACATTGGGCAAATTATCGTTTTTGGGTAGTACGCGCAGTGCATAATCCTGCCGGCCACTGTTGGCGGGCGCGGCGGAAGCTTCGTACAAGTATGTTTCACCGTCTTTGCCGGTGCAGTTCATCGGGATGGTGGCTGTTTTTTCAATGCCGCCCACGTTGCCCCGTTGGCCTAAAAATACTTCCACTTGCACCTCTTCCGGCTTCAAATTGCCCAAAGACACCCGCGCTTTGAAGTTGACTTTGTCTCCCATCAAAATGGCGGATGCGGGGGCTTGGGTAGCGTCCGTGATGCTGACACGGTACCAATTGTCGGCAATTTGTTGGCGCCAATCGGCAATAGATTGCACTTTGCCGGGTTCGGCCAATACCAAGCCGTAGTTGTTGGCAGGTACGTAGAATTTTTCGTAATATTCTTTGACCATGCGGTTGGTGTTGAAGAACGGCGCAATGTGTTTAACCGATTCTTTCATCAGGTTGACCCACGCGGCAGGGAAGGCCTCGCCTTCGGCCTTGGCGTAATAAGTGGGGGCAATGTCCTGCTCGATTAAACTGTAAAGCGATTCCGATTCTACCGCGTCGCGTTCGGCGTCGGTTTTGTAGTTCTCGTTTCCGCCGATAGACCAACCAAAATCACACGGGCCTACTTCGTCCCACCAGCCGTCCAAGATGGACAGAGCCAGTGCCCCGTTCAGGGCAGCTTTCATGCCGCTGGTGCCGCTGGCTTCCATCGGGCGGATGGGGTTGTTGAGCCACACATCCACGCCTTGTACCATGTAGCGGGCTACGTTCATGTTGTAGTCTTCCACGAATACAATTTTGCCTTTGAAGCGCGGGTCGTTTTGCGTTAAACTGACGATGAGTTTAATAAACTCTTTCCCGGCGGTATCGGCTGGATGCGCTTTGCCGGCAAATACAAATTGTACCGGGCGGGTGGGATTGTTGATGATTTTATCCAATCGGTTCAAATCTTTAAAAAGTAGCGTAGCGCGTTTGTAGGTAGCAAAGCGGCGGGCAAACCCAATGGTTAGTACGTCAGGGCGCAAGACGTTGGATGCTTTTTTAATGCTCATCACGTCCATGCCTTGGCGGGTGAGTTGACGTTGCAAACGCCCGCGGACCATGTTGATGAGTTTAGTTTTGCGGGTGGAGTGAACGTCCCATAATTCGGCGTTGGGGATATCGTAAATTTTTTCCCAAGCTTCGGTGTTGGACGGATCGGGATTGCCTTGCAAATCATTACCGAACATATATTTGCGGTAAAGGTCGTTGAGCTCGTGGGAAATCCAAGAAGCGCTGTGAATCCCGTTGGTAATGCTGGTAATCGGCACTTCCACTTTGGGTAAATTAGGCCACAGGTTGTGCCACATTTCACGGCTGACTTCCCCGTGCAATTTGGCCACCCCGTTGCAGAACGCGGCCATGCGCAACGCTACAACCGTCATACAATACATAGAAGAGTTGGGCGTTTCTTTGCCGATTTCTAAAAACTGTTCCCAGCTTAGCCCCATTTCGCGGGCGTAATAGTCCATATACTTACGCACTAATGCGGGGTCAAAGTGTTCGTTTCCGGCGATTACCGGCGTGTGTGTGGTAAATACCGAGGTTGCCCACACCCGTTCGCGCGCTTGGGCGAAGGTTAAATTTTCGTTGCGCATTAAGTCAATAATGCGTTGGAATAGCAAGAAAGCGCTGTGCCCTTCGTTGATGTGATACACCGTGGGCACAATACCCATGGCGGTAAGGGCTTTTACCCCGCCGATACCCAGCACTACTTCTTGGCGGATGCGGTTTTCGCGGTCGCCGCCGTAGAGCTTTTCGGTAATGGCGCGTTGGGCGGGGGTGTTTTCCTGCAAGTTGGTGTCAAGCAAATAGAGCGAGGTGCGTCCCACCGGTACCCGCCACACACAGGCCTTAACAGTTTCGCCGCCTAGTGCAATATCTACAATAATATCTTTGCCATCTTTTTGCACCCGTTCTACCGGCATGTGTGCCCAGTCGTTATCGGGATACTCTTCGTTTTGCCAACCTTCGCGGTTGATGACTTGGCGGACATATCCTTGTTTGTAGAAAAGCCCCACGCCGATAATCGGCATGCCCAGGTCGCTGGCGGATTTAATATGGTCTCCGGCTAACATGCCCAACCCGCCGGAATAAATCGGAAGGCCTTCGCCAATGCCGTACTCCATAGAGAAATAGGCCGCAAGCAAGTTTCCGTTTTCTTGGTGATGGTCGTTATACCAGGTGTGTTGTTCGTTCTTATATGCATAGTAGCTTTCTTTCACTTGGTTAAGCAGTGTAAGAAAGTTTTGGTCTTTGCTGACTTCTTCAAAGCGTTGTTGGGGCACGCATCCTAAAAACCATTTCGGGTTGCGTTTGGCGGCCGTCCACAATTGCGGATCAATCTGTACAAACAGCGAAATGGCGTGTGCATTCCACGTAAACCACATGTCACTGGCAAGTTCTTCTAAAAATTTGATATTGTCCGGCAAGTTGGGCTGGACGTTAAATGAATGAATTTTCATTAAAATTCTCCCTGAACAGTAAAGTTACCTAAATTATATAAAAAAAACTACCCTGTTTGTAGGGTGGTTTATCGAAGAATACACTTTACAGTAGGGCACTTAAAAGCACAAAATAAGCAATCATCAGCACAATGCCCAGCCCCAGGGCGGCTTTTACCCACTCTTTGCTTTTGATCCCTAATTTGGAGGCACAAATAATGTTGGGGATGTTGCCGGGAATAAGCATCCCTCCGGAAATTACCAAACTCATCAGTAAGAAAGTAAGGGTGCGGTCGCTAATAGTGGGGGTAACTTCGATAGCGGCCAGTGTGGCGTTATCCAGTACAGCCGAGAGCATATTAATCCAATACAGCCACCCGGCGCTTAAATGCGTAATCGTTTTCATGGCCAAGGGTTTTAGGCCGTCTCCTAAAAACGTAAGCGCCATTACAAACAAATAAACTTTTCCGGCGCGGATTGCAATCCCTTTGACGGTGCTGTCACTGCCCATTTCGGCGGCTTTGGCACCGGGGGCATGTTTAATGGTGTCTTCGCGAATTGAGCTTGCCATGCCCGCCATAAAAAGTACGCCCCCTAATACAAACCAGCCCAGGTGTTGAATTAAGTAGAAGAACCCTGCGTTGTGCGGTTCCCCGGATAGTTTTGAAATAACCACCGTGCCCAGCGGTTCGCCAATGGCGGTAAGCACGGCGCCCATCCCAATGGCATAACAAGAGAAGGTGATTAGTTTAATGCGGCCTTGACGTTCCAAGGGAAGCATTACCGCAATTTCCGCCAAAATCAAAGCCGCAATAATAGCAGTGATGATGCTAGAGGTGATGCCCAAAATCAGCACAATTAAAAACAACGTCCAGCGCAGTCCAATGGTTTTAACGGCTTTTTGCGTAAGCTTTTGTAAGTGTGTGTTAAATTGGCGAAATAGCAGCCCGGCAATCAAAACAGCTAATGTAATTTTGATAGGGTCTTTGAGCGCGGTTAAAATCAGGTGTCCGCTCCATACGTGTGAAATTGTCACGGCAGTTATTCCACATGCAAACAAAAACGCCTCTAAATTTTCTTCTACTTTATGGAGGGTTAAAGGCAGTGCCAGTACCACTAAAATCAAGGTACTTAACAAAACGGTTTGTAATGTGGACAATTCCATAAGAACCTCATAAAAAAACGTCCCGTACGAGATTCGAACTCGTGATCTCCGCCTTGAGAGGGCGGCGTCCTGGACCACTAGACGAACGGGACAAGTTACATATATTCTATCATATTTTTCTTCGGCAGGGAATGCTTTTACTCTATTGATTGATAAATGCTAAAATATAAGTATATTTCCCTTTTAAGGAGTTTAATTCATGGAAATTGGTATTGTAGGCCTGCCCAACGTAGGCAAATCCACCCTTTTTAATGCGCTCACCTGTGCCGGCGCGGAAGCAAGCAACTATCCGTTTTGTACCATTGAGCCCAACGTGGGTATTGTAGCCATCCCCGATAAACGTTTGGATAAACTGTTTGAAATGTTTAAGCCGCCCAAGAAGACCGCCGCATTTATTAAGTTTGTAGATATTGCCGGGATTGTAAAAGGCGCCAGCCAAGGCGAAGGGCTTGGCAACAAATTTTTAGCCAACATCCGCGAAGTGGACGCGATTATCCACGTGGTGCGCTTGTTTGAAGATGAAAACGTAACGCACGTGATGAATTCTGTGGATCCGCTACGCGATATTGAAGTCATTAACACCGAGCTCATGCTGGCCGATTTGGAAAGTGCCACCAAAATCTGCGACCGTTTAGCCAGCAACGCAAAGTCTGGCAAGAAGGATGCCGTGGCCGCGTGGGAACGGATGAAAGAAATTAAAGCCGCGTTGGAAAACGGCAAGCCGGTTTCTTCCTTGGGGTTGGAGCCCGAAGAACTCAAAGAATATCAATTTCTCACTTCCAAACCCGTCTTGTACGTGGGCAATAATAGTGAAAAGCGCAACGAAGCCAACGCCGCCAAAGTGGCTGCGTATGCTAAAGAAAACGGCGCCGGGTTTGTGGAACTTTGTGTTAAATTTGAGGCCGACATTGCCGAATTTAGTGAAGAAGAAAAGAAAGCGTTTTTAGCTGAAACGGGGAACGAATATACCGGTCTGGAAAAAGTAGTGCGCGAAGGGATGAAACTGTTAAATCTGTGCACGTATTTTACCGCCGGGCCGGAAGTGGAAGTGCGTAGCTGGCTCATCCCCGTGGGGTGCACCGCGCCGCAAGCCGCTGGCAAAATTCATAGTGATTTTGAAAAAGGGTTCATCCGCGCGGATGTGTACACGTTTGATGACCTGGAAAAATTTGGCTCTGAAAAGGCCCTGCGTGAGCATGGTTTAATTCGCAGTGAAGGCAAAGACTATATTGTAAAGGACGGCGACGTTTGCCTGTTTAAAATCAATGCCTAATTTAACTTGTAAACACTTTGGCACGTGCGGCGGCTGCACGCTTTTGAACCTAGCTTATGACGAGCAGGTGCAAAAAAAGCAAGCCAAACTGCGTGAAATTTTACAGGATTTTTGGACGGACGAAATCCCTGTTACGGTGACGGATGAGCCGCAGTATTTCCGCAACAAAGTGGAACTGGGGTTTTGCCATCAAGTCAAATGGCGCGCCGATTACGATAAAAAAGACCCCGCTAACAAAACGCGTCCGCTAGAATTTGAACAGTGCGTGGGGTTTAAGTTAAAAGGCCGCTGGGACCGTGCGGTAGATTTGCAAGAGTGTTTTTTATTTAGCGAAAAACTAGCCCCGCTAGTGGCCGCTATCCGTACCTGGGCTTCTTCTGAAAATTTAGCGTATTACGATCAACGCAAACACACCGGCGTGCTTCGCCACCTCATGGTGCGCGAAGGCAAAAACACCGGCGAGCAAATAGTTGTACTGTTTGTGACGGACGATTTTAATGAAAAAACATTTGTAACCGCGGTGGAGTCTGTGCTTCCCAATGCCAACATTATGGCGGCTGTCAACAATGGCCTGGCCGACACGGCCGAGCCGGAAAGTTTGCGCGTGTTAAAAGGCAAAGACCATATTTTTGAAAAAATCTTTTTGACGGACGAAAACGGAAAACAAGAGCGCGAAGTGGTGTTTAAACTTTCGCCGCAATCGTTCTTTCAAACCAACACAAAGACCGCGCAAAAAATGTACAGCCGCGTGCGCGGAATTGTCAAAAAAATCGCGCCTAAAAAGATTTATGATTTGTACGGCGGCGCGGGCAGCTTTTCACTCTCTTGCGCGGACTTGTGCGAGAAAAGTATTTGCGTGGAGTCCGTCGCCCCCGCTATTTACAACGGCATAGAAAACGCCAAAATAAACGGCGTTACAAACGTGCAGTTTTTTTGCTCGCGTGTGGAAGATTTTGTGCGCCAGCAACCTATTGAACGCAAAGACGCGCTCATCATTTTGGACCCGCCGCGCGGCGGTATGCATCCGCGTGCGTGTAAAGCGGTGGCCGAGAGCGGCGTTACAAATGTTTTGTACATTTCGTGCAATCCCGTAACGCTTGCGACGGACTTAAAAACGCTTACGCAACATTACGATATTTTGCACGTGGAAGCGTTTGATTTTTTCCCGCATAGCGACCATATTGAGACGTTTGTGCAACTCAAATTAAAATAGGAGGTTCTATGCAAAAACCCACAGATGCTAACGAAACAACTCCAGCCGTGGTAGCAGTTCCAAGTTCTGTACAATATACGGGTTGGGTGTTGCGAACAGGAGCTCTTATTTTGGACATCATTCTTTTATGTGCGATATGGCTTGTATTTTATTGTTTTAGTTTCTTACTTCCAAATATTCTGTACATATTTTATATTTATGCGTCTGTTTTGATTTCATTTTCTTTTCACATTGTATTGGAGATTTGGCGAGGAAGTTCTGTGGGCAAACAAGTATTTGGACTTCGTGTAGTGTCAACAAAGGGATCTAAACTATCATGGAGGCGTACGTTGGGGCGGGTGTGTGTGCGTGATTTAATGGTTTTCAGTATATTAGGTTCAATGTTCCTATCCTGGAAGTGTTTAGATGTTGAACTAACATACGGTTGTGATGAAGGATACGACTGGTTGGTATTTGGAATTTTATTGCTTATACCCGGTGTTGCAAGTTTAATCACTATGATATTTTCTGCTACCAAACAAACATTTTATGATAAATGGTTTGGAAGCGTAATCGTAAGCAAAGACAAAGGAAATGTGGGGCTTCTTTTGTTAGCATTTGCGGAAATGGTTTTTGTAGTGGGATTTTTGCTATTCATTAGGGCTCTGTGTATGTATTCTGGTAAATTATTATAATATGCGGAACATTTTTTTGGTAAAGCCCTGGGCAAAAAACCCATGGGTCTGCAAGTAGTGCAAGCCACATCACAAAAACAAAAAGAAGAAACAAAATGACTGTAGAAGAAGCTTTAAATTCGTTAAATCCGCAACAAAAAGAAGCCGCCTTGTACGACGGCGGCCCGTGCCTCATTGTGGCCGGGGCCGGTACGGGCAAAACCAAAACTTTAACCACCAAAATTGCCAAGCTCATTGCGGATGGCTATCATCCGGCGCGTATTTTGGCCGTTACATTTACCAACAAAGCCGCCGGCGAAATGCGCGAGCGCGTGGACGCTTTAGTCCCGGGTGCGGGGCGGCGCGTGTGGATCCATACGTTTCACTCCTTTGGCGTACGCATTTTGCGCCAAAATGCCGAAAAACTTGGGCTCACCAAAGATTTTGCCATTTATGATGATAGCGACCAAAAAAAAGTAGTCACGCTGCTCTTAGAGCAAATGGGCGTCAAAGAGCCAAAAAAAGAAGTCAATCAAATTGTTAGCATTATTTCCCGCGCCAAAGACGATATGGTGACCCCAGACGGGCTCATGCAGCAAGCCACGGCTTCGGGGCTAGACGGCAAGATTCGCGCCGCTGAAATTTACCGTCGCTATGAGCAAAAACTCAAAGAAGCGGGCGCGCTAGACTTTGGGGATTTACTGGTTAAAACCGTTGTTTTACTGCGCGATCATGCTGATGTGCGCGAATATTACCAGGACTTTTTCCAGTATGTTCTCGTGGATGAATACCAGGACACCAACCGTACGCAGTATTTAATCACTAAATACTTAACGGCAAAAACACGCAAGCTGTGCGTGGTGGGGGACCCGGACCAGAGTATTTACTCGTGGCGTGGAGCGAATATCCGCAATATTTTGGAATTTGAAAAAGATTTTAAGGATGCTAAAATTATCACGCTAGAGCAAAACTACCGCTCCACCAAAGCCATTTTGGATGCGTCCAACCGTTTGATTACTAAGAATAAAAAACGAAAAGACAAAAACCTGTTTACCGACAAAGGTGCCGGTGAACCGATTACCGTGCACGCTTGCGGTACCGAAGGTGAAGAAGCGCGTTGGGTAAGTGTGCAGATTCAAAAACTCGTTGAGAACGACGGCGCAAGTTTAAAAGATATTGCCGTTTTCTACCGTACCAACGCACAGAGCCGCAGTTTTGAAGATTATTTTAGAAAATATCAAATTCCGTATCGCTTAATCGGCACAGTACGTTTCTATGACCGTAAGGAAATTAAGGATATGATGTGCTACGCGCGGATTTTGGTTAATCCCGCCGATAATGTGAGCTTGCTACGCATCATCAATACGCCCACACGCGGACTTGGCAAAGTGGCGCAAGACCGCTTGATGGCGTATGCGGAGGATAATCATCTGCCCTTATATGATGTGCTGAAAAAAGCCGCCTATGTGCCCGGGCTGGGCAGCGCGGCAATGAAGGCGGCTGTCAAGTTGGCTCAACTGTTTGAAAATTGGCGCGGCGATATGCTTTTAACCGCTCCCGCCGATATTTTCCACAAGATTTTATTGGAGTCCGGCTATATGGACGCCATCAAAGCAGAAATGGAAAAGGACCCTGAGGCCGAGTCGCGCTTGCAGAACTTGGATGCTTTAATCAACGCCGTAAAAGAATATGAAGAGCGCTGCGCGCGCGGGGAAAAAGAACCCAGCGTAGCGGATTTTTTGCAGGAAGTTTCTCTGCTTTCCGGAGAGGATGAAAGCCAAGCAGACGAAGGCGGTGCGGTTACGCTGATGACCGTACATTTGGCCAAAGGACTGGAGTTTAACAACGTGTTTGTGACAGGTCTGGAAGAAAACCTGTTTCCTATCGGGTGTGATAACGAAGACGATATTGAGGAAGAACGCCGCTTGTGTTACGTGGCCATGACACGTGCCAAAGAAAAACTCTTTTTAACATACGCTCAACGCCGGCGCAAATTCGGCCAAATTCAAGAAAATGCGCCCTCGCGCTTTTTGTTTGAAAGCGGACTGGTAACCGAAGAAGAATTGCAAACCGCGCGTCCGCAATTTGCATGGGGAGG
>JBGUMP010000009.1:0-8204 GCA_045116875.1 Elusimicrobiaceae bacterium
TGCCAAGGACCCGTTTATGGGCCCTCAAGCAGCGGAAGAATTTAAACCGATTTTGGACAATTACCAAGCACAACTTAACCAACTCTATCAGCAAGAATTGTCTGTTGATGAGCGTCGACAACAAGAAAACGAATTGCTTAAGGGTGTCAACCGCCAACTTATCGGCAAGCAGATGGAATACGTGGAGCGGATGAATATCCCGCAAGACCAAAAACAGCGTATTATGGATGAATTGACGCAAGCATACAATAACATTTAGTTGATTTTTAAGGCAATCGGCCCAAGGCCACCTTATGACGGGTGGCCTTGGGCTGTTTCTGGCGTCTAGATTTGGTATAATTTGTATATGAGGAAATTTACCTTTTTACTAGCTGTTTTGATGGCAGTTCCCCTTGCGGCCCAACCCTTAAGCGGGCTGGCCAGCGCTGCAGATAATTTAGAGCAGCCAACCGAAGAGCAATCTCCTACGCAAA
Source organism: Elusimicrobiaceae bacterium (assembly GCA_045116875.1). Classification (GTDB taxonomy): domain Bacteria; phylum Elusimicrobiota; class Elusimicrobia; order Elusimicrobiales; family Elusimicrobiaceae; genus Avelusimicrobium. Next base: position 474 of record JBGUMP010000009.1, read on the forward strand.
CGGTGTCCAAATCGTCGATTGCGGCCCAGCGTGTGGATAGTAAATTAAATGAAATTACATTGCATAAAACCGTGTTGGATTATGCGCTTCCTCCCGAAATTGCCGCCACAGCTTCCTCCTGCTTGCAAGATGATGCCGATTGTTATTTTGCGTTCAAAACCTTTGAAAACTCTGCCGATACGCACGTAGCAGCCGCGGCCAATCTGGAATTGGCTGTATTGGCTTTGCAGCGCGGATTGGTAAATCAAGCTCAGCAATATATTGAAAAAGCAAACAAACTCAATGCGGACGATCCGTTTATTGAACTGACGCATGGGTGGATTTTGTTATCGGCGGGCAAATACAAAAAAGCACGGGATATGTTTGACCATGTGCTGTATTTATCGGCCGATTTTGAATATGTTTCTTCTGCCAAGTTGGGGTCCGCGTTGGCCTGGTATTTTGATGGAAATAAAGAAAAAGCGGCGGAACAATTTCAGTATTTGTATGTATCCAACCCGTATGCCATTTCGTTTGTGTCGTACATGTTGGGCCGCATTGCATGGGAGACCAAGGCCGCTAAAAAAATGGCCCCTGTGTTTTTGCAACAAGCATTGGCCCACGACGAGAAAAACTACGCAGCGGCTAAATTGTTTGCCCAACTAAGCGAAAAGGATAAAGATAAATTACGCGCCTGGCAGTATTATGCTACATTGTATAGTTTGGATCCGCAAAATGAGAAGTTAGCGGCCAAAGTAGCTAAGTATGCCGCCGATTTGGGTGATAAAAGTATTGATTATTTATTTTATTTACGCCTAGAACAACCCATTGTGCATGAAATGAAGTCCACTCCTTCCGAAGTGGTTAAAATGGCCCTATATGCTAACCGTGAACAAATTCCGCAAGAGCTTAAATCCGTTTCTTTGATGGCTTCGGGTACGTTGCGCATTACGGACCAACGCCGTGGCGAAGTGGTTAAAGTTCCGTCTTATATAGAAAAGACGATTGAATTTAATGAGCAGACCAAAGGGGTCGATTTTAAAAATTCCAAAGGGCAGGTGGAATTTTCCGCAGACCGTCCGTTTAAACTCATGTTGGAAAACCCCAACAAAACCTTACTGGTGCGTAATGCCCGTACTGAAAATATTTTTGCGGCCGATTTAAGTGACAAAGAACTCAAAGGCGATTTGATTGTGACCCCCACGGAAAACGGATTCACATTGATGAATAAAGTGTATGCGGAAGATTTAATCCCGGCTTTGCTGGCTGCCCAGGTGCAAGACGTTACGCAAGAGTCTGCCCTTAAGTCATTGGCGGTTGTATTGCGCTCGGCTTTGTTGCAAACCGTCAAAGAACGGCAAGATCAACCCTATCATATTACGGACAATGATGTGCACTTCCAGTTTAAAGGAATTAATTTCCTTTTCAAGAAATTATTGGACGTGTCGAACCAATCCGGGGAGATTCGTTTAACACAGGCACAAGCAGGTGCGTATAACAGCTGTGGAGTTGTGACGGCGGATGCGTTGGCCAATACGGCCCAAAAGCCCAATTATGTGTTTTCTCCGGCCAATGTAAGTAAATATATGCTCTCTAACCCGCCTGCGGATTTATATTCCCGACCGCAAGATCCTACCCAATGGTCGTCCGTTAAATGGATTTATTTGTACGAAGCTAAAGATATTGAAGAAAGAATTAAACAAGTGGCCTCTATCGGCAAATTGCGCGCAATTACGCCGACGCGTTTGTCGCCAAACGGCCGCGTGTTAGCCATGCGCTTTGAAGGAAGCAAATCAAGCTATGAGGCCAAAACACCGCAAGAAGTTGCTTTTATTCTAAGTGCCGGGACGATGCGTTCCAATTTCTTTGATGTAGTGCCTATGTACAAAGGAAAGGACATTGTGCAGGTCTTGGTGCGGGGGTATGATACCGGTTTAGGTGAAGGCCTTTGTTTGCGCGCCGCTGAAGGGCTTGCCAAGCAAGGGGTGGATTACCAGGGAATCATTAAATATTATTTCCCGCAAGCCCGTATTTTAAATACTACAACAGGGATGATTAACTAATGGAAAAAACGAAAATTTTATATTTTATTACACGGTTGGATCAGGGGGGAGCGCAAGCCAGTGTGCTGTCCACCATGAAGACCATCAATAAGCAACAGTTTGATACGTATCTGGCCACCGGATGCGGCGGACGTTTAGACAATAAATTTAAAGGTGATGCCTCGCACGTTTATTTTATTAAAGCGCTTAAACACGATGTTAAAGTAAAGTATTGCTTTCATGATTTAATAGCCATGCTCCAAATGGGACTTGTGCTACGCAAGGTACGCCCGGACATTGTGCATACCAATGCACCCAAAGCAGGTATTTTAGGGCGTATTGCCGCGCGTTTGTTTTGGCGCAAAGCCAAAGTAGTGCATACGTTCCACGGACTTGGGTTTGCCAAAGAACAAGGGGAGAAGCATTTTAAATTTTTCGTATGGGTGGAAAAAACTTGCGCCAAATTTACACATGTGCTTGTGTTTGTTTCCCGCAAAAACGCCGCCGAAGCCAAAGAATTGGGCATCGGCAAAGGGGTGCGTACTGAACTAATCCGTGCAGGTGTGAATTTTCACCCTATTTTACCGTTGAAATTTGACCCTGTAGCTAAAAAAGCTTCGTTAAATATTCCGGCAAATGCCAAAATTGTACTGGCACTGGCCAACTGTAAACCGCTCAAAAATCCGCTTCACTTTGTGTTTGCTGCTTATAAAGTGCTACAACAAATGAAGAATGTATATTTTATTTTTACGGGAGACGGCCCCCTACGCAGCCAGGTGCTTACGCTGGTGAAGAACTTAAATATTGAGAAACAAGTCTTGTTCCCGGGATGGCGAAATGACGCCTTGGAACTGCTGGCCATCAGTGATGTGTATGCCAGCGTTTCCCTGCGGGAAGGGTTACCGATGTCTTTGTTAGAAGCCATGTCCATGCGGGTGCCTGCTGTGTGCTATGATGTGGATGGAATCAGTGAAGTTATCACGAATAATAAAACGGGCTTTTTAGTTGCTCCCAGCGATATTAATACATTTGCGGACAAATTAAAAGTGCTGTTGCGTCACAACGCACTGCGTGAACGTTTTGAGGCAAATATTGACCGTAGAGATTTTGCCGAATTTACATCGGAAACCATGGTAAAAAAACAAGAACGCTTGTACCGCAGCTTGGTTCCACCCACTAAAAAGAACGGGGGAAAACGTCGTTTCTTCCGTCATAAAAAGCGTTTTTATAAAACTACCAAACAGGGGGCCCACTAATGGATTACGCCATCAACGAAATGGAACAGGAAGTACTCAACACGACGCGTGAGTTGGCTCAAAAAAAGTTGAAGCCCTTGCGTGCCGAAATGGATGCCAAGGAAGCATTTTCAAAAGAAATGTATGAAGAGTACCGCAAGTCCGGTATGTTCGGGCTGTGGTTGCCGGAAGAATATGGCGGACTCGGTGGGGGAATTACCTGCCTGGCTATGGCGTTTGAAGAACTCTCCCGCGCATGTGCGGGGCTTGCCTTAACGCCGGGGACGTCTGCATTAGGGGCCATTCCTATGTTTTTAGCGGCTACTAAAGAACAACGCGAAAAATGGTGCCCGGATTTAGCCAGCGGTAAAAAATTGTGGGCTTTTGCTTTGACGGAGCCAGAAGCCGGCTCGGATGCAACGGCGTTGAAAACCACGGCTATTAAAGACGGTGATTTTTACGTGGTAAATGGTACCAAACATTTTATTTCTACTGGTAAAGAGGCCGATTTTTACACCGTAGCTGTCAACACAAATCCTGCCCGCGGGCCGCGTGGTATTTCGCTCCTGGTGATTGAAAAAGGAACCCCCGGTTTTAGTTTTGGTAAAAAAGAAGAAAAAATGGGGATTCGTTCAAACCCCACGTATGAACTGATTTTTGAAAACGTGCGTGTGCCAAAGGAAAACTTACTGGGTAGTGAAGGCCGCGGACTTTTGTATTTGCAAGAAACGCTGGATTATTCCCGCCCGGGTGTAGCGGCGCAAGCTGTTGGCATTGCGCAAGGCGCGCTCGATACGACCATCCCGTATTTGCGTACTCGTAAACAATTTGGCCAGCCCATTATTACATTCCAGGCATTGGGGCACAAAGTAGCCGAGCTAGCCGCCAAAACAGAAGCCGGACGTGCGATGGTGTACAACTTAACGCATCGTATGGACCTAGAGTATTTGCCGGCTGTTAAAAATGCACTAGCCAATGGTACTACCGTACATGATGAGCTTAAAAAATTAAAAGGTCAACGTTGGACGAAATACAGCGCCGAAGCAAAACTGTTCTGCTCCAACGTAGCCATGGAAGTAGCGGACGAATGTGTAACCTTGTGTGGCGGGATTGCTTATATGCGCGATTTTCCGCTTGAAAAATACATGCGCGATGCCAAAATTACCCAAATTTATGAAGGAACTACTCATATTCAAAAGAATGAAATTTTAACGGCACTAATCAAAGAATATGCCGCCAAAGGTGATGAGGAGTAAGTATGCATATTGTTGCTTGTGTAAAACAAACCCCCAAATCGGATAATGTAAAAATTGATCCGGCAACCGGATGTTTAATTCGTTCCGGCGCCGAAAGTGCCATGAACCCTTTTGATGAATTTGCTTTGGAAGAAGCCGTTACCCTCAAAGAACAAGTGGGGGGAAAAGTATCTGTGATTACCATGGGTCCCCCGCAGGCCGAGGCCGTCCTGCGCGATAGTATTGCCCGCGGCGCCGACGAGGTATTCCAATTGGGGGATCGTGCCTTTGCCGGTTCGGATACTTGGTCCACTTCCTATGCTCTTTCGAAAGGAATTGAAAAAATTAATCAGCTGGAACACGTGGATTTAATTATCTGCGGCAAACAAACCAACGACAGCGACACTGGGCACATTGGCCCGCAAATTTCAGCGTGGCTTAAAATCCCAAACGCGGCTTTTGTTAAAAAAGTAGTGCGCGTGAACGAGAAATCGATTGTCGTAGAACGCTTAACCGAGGACGGAAGTGAAGTGGTGGAACTGCAATACCCGTGTGTGATTTCGGTCGTGAAAGAAATTAACAAACCCCGCGTGCGCAGTGTAAAAGGCCGCATGCTTGCCAAGCGTGCCAACATAACTGTTTGGACGGCAGATGACGTGCAAGCCGATAAGACGATGCTGGGCATTGCCAACTGCCCTACCCGGGTGGTGAAATCCTTTGTGCCTAAACGCGAAGTAAACGCCGTGGTAGTGGAAGGGAAAAACGGCAAAGAAAAAGCCGCCAAACTGGTGGAACTACTTAAAGAAAATAAATACATTTAAGGATTTTTATGAACATCAAAGACTATAAAAACGTATGGATTTTTGCCCAAGCGCAACGCGGTAAATTAAGCCCTACGGCGTATGAATTATTAACGGCTGGACGTCAATTAGCCGACGATCTGCACGAAAAATTAGGTGCGGTACTACTGGGGCACAATGTAAAAAATTTTGCGCAAGATTTAATCAACCATGGGGCCGATGTTGTTTACGTGTGTGATAACCCGGCTTTGGAAAATTATGTAGATGACGTGTACGCGCGCGTACTGGCTGATATGGTGGCGCAGTACAAACCCAACAAATTTTTAATCCCGGCTACCAATATGGGCCGTGCATTGTCGGCTAAAACGGCCGTGTTTGTAGGCACGGGTTTAACGGCAGATGCTACGGACGTAACTATTCACCAAGAAGACGGACAACTCTACGCCACGCGCCCGACGTTTGGCGGCAATTTAATGGCTACCATTACGTGTGCCAAAACCCGCCCGGAGATGTGCTCCTTGCGTCCCATGGCTTATGAAAAAGCCGCCGCGCAAACGGGCCGCAAAGGCGAAGTAATTGAATTTCCCTACGACGCTAAAAAACATGCGTGCGCGCTTGCTAAATTTTTGGAATTTATCAAAAGTAAAGGCGAAGGACTGGACTTGTCCGAAGCGGAAGTAATTGTGGCCGGCGGACGGGGTGTAGGAAAGCCGGAAGGTTTTAAACTTTTAGAGAAATTAGCCGCACGTTTAGGTGGTGCGGTAGCGGCCAGCCGCGGACCGGTGGATAGCGGATGGATTGATTACCGTTATCAGGTGGGTTTAACCGGGCGCACGGTAAAACCGAAAATCTATATTGCGTGTGGTATTTCGGGGCAAATTCAGCATATGGCCGGTATGAGCGGAGCCAACGTAATTGTGGCTATTAATAAAGACCCGCAAGCTCCTATGATGAAAGCGGCACACTTTGCCGTAGAGGGGGATTTGTATGAAGTGATCCCCGCCATGTTGGAAGCGCTACATTAAAAATAATACCCCTGGGCTTTGTAAAAAAATATAGAGGAGTATAACCATGAAAATAATCCGTTTAATAGCTGTATTATTGGTAGCTGTTTTTGCAGTTGCGGGTTGCATGAGTAAAAGCGAATCTCTTATACAAGCCAGCAGAACCGGTGACGTAACAAAGGTGGCCAAATTACTCAAAGCGGGTGTCAATGCTAATGTGCAGGATGAAAATGGGGCAACGGCCCTTATGTGGGCCAGTCAGGAGGGGCGTACGGAAGTAGTGCAGGCGCTACTCACAGCCGGAGCCAACGTCAATGTGCAGGCAAAAAATGGGGCAACGGCCCTTATGACGGCCAGTGTAAATGGCCATACGGAAATAGTCCAATCTTTGTTGAATGCGGGTGCCAACGTCAATGTGCAAGACAAAAATGAGGTAACGGCCCTTATGGTGGCTAGTTCAAAGGGACACACGGAAATTGTCAAATCTTTGTTGAGTGCGGGTGCCAACGTCAATGTGCAGGCAAAAAATGGGGCAACGGCCCTTATTGTGGCCAGTCTAAATGGTCATACGGAAATACTTCGATCTTTGTTGAAAGCGGGTGCTAACGTCAATATTCAGTCAGAAAATGGGGTAACGGCCCTTATTGTGGCCAGTCAAAACGGTCATACGGAAATAGTTCAATCTTTGTTGAAAGCGGGTGCCAACGTCAATGTGCAGAATAAAGACGGATTGACGGCCCTTATGGTGGCCAGTCTAAATGGTCATACGGAAATACTTCGATCTTTGTTGAAAGCGGGTGCTAACGTCAATATTCAGTCAGAAAATGGGGGAACGGCCCTTATGGCGGCCAGTGTAAATGGCCATACGGAAATAGTCCAATCTTTGTTGAGTGCGGGTGCCAACGTCAATTTGCAGGGTAAAGACGGATTGACGGCCCTTATGTGGTCCAGTTTAAAGGGGCACACAGAAATAGTTCAATTTTTGTTAGAAGCGGGGACCAACGTCAACTTGCAGGACAAAAATGGGGTAACAGCCCTTATGATGACTAATGTAAAGGGGTACACAAAAGTAGCGCAGGTGCTACTCACAGCCGGAGCCAACGTCAATTTGCAGAGTAAAGACGGATTGACAGCCCTTATGTGGGCCAGTCGAAACGGTCATACGGAAATCGTCCAATCTTTGTTGGAAGCGGGTGCCGACTTTAATTTGCAGAGTAAAGACGGATTGACAGCCCTTATGATGGCTAGTTCAAAGGGACACACGGAAATTGTCAACTTGCTTAAGCAAGCCGGGGCCACAAAATAAGTACACGTTTTATTTACAGAAAAATACCCCGGGCTTTGACCCGGGGTATTTTTTTATAACTTTTTAATGGCCCAGTTTTTGGGATACAAATTATTCGCTCTGTCCCCTAAGTTTTTCATAAATCCTAGGG
>JBGUMP010000010.1:0-23735 GCA_045116875.1 Elusimicrobiaceae bacterium
AGGGAGCTATGATTACGCATGGTAATTTGGCGGCGAATGTAATTTCTTGTGCTCAGATTTTCAAAATTACGGACGACGATGTATTTCTGTGTCTGCTACCAATGTTTCACTCATTTGCGTGGACAACCTGTGTAGTTATCCCATTGTATTTAAATTTAAAAGTAGTGATTGTAGCAAACGTCATGCCGGCCAGTAAATGGTTAGGGGCAATGGCTACGGAGAAAGTAACCCTTATTTTGGCGGTGCCTCAAATATACGCGGTGCTTTCCAAAGAAGCTAAGGGTCTTAAACGGTTGTACTTACGGTTTTGGCCTTTTAAAAATGTGCGCTTTGGAATATCGGGTGCTGCTCCTCTCACGCAAGAAATTAAAGACCGTTTTGAGGAGAAAATTGGCGTAAAAATTCTGGAAGGATACGGCTTGACGGAAACCAGCCCTGTGGTGAGTGTGAACACGGAAGAATTACAAAAAATTAAGTCCGTAGGCCCGGCCATTCCGGCGGTTAGCACGTTGGTTGTGGATGATAATGGCAACGAAGTCCCGCGTAATACAGAGGGTGAACTTTGTATCAAAGGGCCTAACCTGTTCAAAGGTTACTGGGGAAATGAGAAAGCCACTCGTGATGCTTTTACGGAAGACGGTTGGTTTAAAACAGGTGATATTGTGGAAGTAGATGATGATGGATTTATCTTCATCAAAGACCGCAAAAAAGACATGATTATTATCAAAGGGCTTAAGGTGTTTTCTGCCCAGGTGGAAGCTATTATTTGTGAACACCCTGCCATTGAAGAATGCGCCATCATTGGGGTGCCAGACGGCCGTGGCGGAGAGTTTATCAAGCTGTATGCGGTTAAAAAGGAAGGAGTGGAATTGTCGGAAGCTGAGTTCCGAAAATTCTTAAAACTTCACTTGGATAATTATAAACGCCCGCGTGATTTTGAATTTGTAGAGTCACTGCCTAAAAACGCACTTCGTAAAGTATTAAAACGCGAATTACGCAAAGATGCAGTGGAAAAACTTAAAAAGGCCGTAGCGGCGGGGGCTTCTTCTCCGGCGGAGGAGTAGCCGTGCATAATTTAGCAAACATTTTGGCTGAAATAATTCCTCAAGGGCACTATGTCGGGGGAATTATTCGCAATAGTTTGCTCAAACGTCCGTCTAGTGATATTGATATCACGCTACCGGCGGAAACTCTCAAACAAACCGTCCACAAATTAGCCAAACGTCTGCACGCCGCGGTTTTTGAAATGGATTCCGAACTGGGAGTTTGGCGATTAGTTACCCATCAAGATAAAATTCAAATTGATTTGACAGCTTACCAAGGCAAAGACTTGTCGGCGGACTTACGTCGACGGGATTTTACGTTTAATTCTCTTGCCTATCCGGTAAGCGCTAAACCTCAAATAGTCGTTACGCCGCGGGCTCATGATACTGCCCATATCGTACTCAAGCGGCTGCGTCGTTGTCAAATTGTGGATGAAACGGGTGGACTGGCTGATTTAAAAGCTAAATTCATCCGCATCAACGGAAAGGAACGTTTTAAAGAAGATCCGCTACGGATGTTGCGTGCTTTTCGCAGTGCGGCTGAGCTTAATTTTACCATTACGCCGGATACGCTGGCTCAAATTAAAAAGGACCGGTCATTAATCGTCCAGCCGGCCGGTGAACGCATTAAAGAGGAATTGGACCGGTTGTTTGCTGTTGCAAATAAAACGTACTATTATCTGGTTCAAATGGATGAGTGCGGCTTGCTGGGGGCTTTGTTCCCCTTTTTGGAAGATCAACGGACGTGTGCTGAAGTGTATTATGGTAAGGGGGGGGTACTCAAACATACACTCTTGGTATGCAAGCGCATGGACTATTTATTGGAGCATTTGGATAAAGCATTCCCGGCTTACACTTCTCAATTAATGCCTTTTTGCCAAAATAAAGCCTTATATAAGATGGTTTCTTTGCTGCATGACATAGCTAAGCCGACTACCGCTAAAATGAAAAACGGACGGTTACGGTTTTTTTATCATGAACAAGTTGGGGCACGTATGGCCCGCAAAGTATTGGATGAGTTACATTACAGCAAAGCTGATACACGCCTGATTTGTGCGATGATTGGGGAACATTTGCGTCCTTCTAATTTAGCAAGTAATGATGTGCTCACCCGCAAAGGGGTATATCATTTTTTTCGCGATTTGGCAGATGCCGCTATCCCGCTATTATTTTTGTGCTGGGCCGATTATACCAGTTATGTTTCTGATGCACAACTGCGCCGCATCCTTCCAAAAAGTGCAGAACGTCTTATGACAATAGCGCAAGCGGAGCGTTATAAAAATGTCGGCAAAACATTGCGCCATTTACAGGTGCTCAGTTTTATGCTACGGCAATATTTTGAACAGCCGGCTTTGGTCCGGCCGGATAAAATTCTTACGGGGGTAGATGTGATGAATGTGTTACATTTAAACCCTGGCCCTCAAGTAGGGACTGTTTTGGAAGCAGTGGCAGAAGCTCAAGTAGAAGGAAAAATCAGCACACGGGCTGATGCACTACAATTTATAAAACGTTTTGAACAACAGTAAAATGATTGTTTGTTACGATAAATTTTGCTACAATTAATTGTCACTAAAATTTATGCGGGCGTGGTTCAATGGTAGAATGGAAGCTTCCCAAGCTTTAGACGAGGGTTCGATTCCCTTCGCCCGCTTTTAATAGGACTCTCTCTATGGCAAATGATTCCCAAGAATTTGAAACAAAACCGTCCTCCAGCAAGGACATGTGGTTGTTTTTGATCGTACTGGATGTAGTTTTTTTGTGTGTTTTCGGGTTTTTTCTGTACAAGCATTTTTCAGGACAGTTGTTTACTGCTGCTACTCCTACTACGCCAGCGGCAGAGGAAGTAACTGCTATGCAAGTACCGGAAGAACCGTCTACGGATGAGCTCCAGGTGGAACCCTTACCGGTTGAAGAACCAGAGGTGCAACCCTCCACCCCAAAAGAGGAGTGCTCCACGGCTACTTGTAAATATATAGAAGGATTAGATGCATATACACGGGAAGATTACCAAGCGGCTAGAAAATCCTGGAAGGAAGCATTACAATTAGATCCTTCTAATCCGGATGCAAAATTAGGGCTGGCAAAAGTAGAAGAAATACTGGCTGAAGACCAAACTATGTTGGCTGCTACGGCTTCTCAAGACCAATCTGTCAAGCCACTGAAAAACACGCAAGAAACGAAGCAAAGCATTGTAATTACACCCACTGCTGGCAAATACCGCCGCGTTACTTTCCGCTGGTTTGGAGAGGGAGATCAGGTGGCCGTTGTGAGCGGGTTTACAATGTCAAAGCCGCAGTCACTCAAAAAAATGGGTGATCATTGGGAGACGACCCTTTCCATTGCCCCTGGTACGTATAAGTTCCTATACATTATTGACGGGAAAAATACCCTGGATCCGTATGCACAAGAGAAGGACGGTCGTTCAGTGCTGATAGTTAAGTAAATTTTATGACGTGTAATTAAAGAGCCACCCTTGAAGGTGGCTCTTTTTTTAGGTTCAAGTAAACACATATACTTAATTGACATGTTTTTTTTTTTCTACAATATGGACGAGTTTATTAACTGGATATTTTGTAATGTCTTTCTGCGCATTAAAATTCCCGTTAAACATAGAATGGGAGTTTTTTATTTAAAAAAGAGGACGGCAAGTGTTGTATGAATAAAAAAGGTTTTACATTAATTGAACTGTTGGTAGTAGTGCTTATTATTGGTATTTTGGCGGCCATTGCCTTGCCACAATATACTAAGGCAGTGGAGCGCGCAAGGATGACGGAAGCTATACAGGTCTTGGATGATTTAGCTAGGGCACAAACTGTCCTTTACATGCAACGAGGCTCCTTTGCTGTGTCTCTAAGGCAGTTAAATAATCTGGGAGATATAACCGTACACTCTGCCGGCAATGCATGGGCGCCCATAGATTGGACGCCGGTTAATCATGCGGAGCATGGAGAAGGAATGCGCATGCAATTACAGCGGAGTGGAGGAATGTTTAGAGATGGGATCCTAGCAGTTGATGTTTTTGCTGATGGGACGATTAGTCGGGGATGTTTGGAAACTCTTTTGGAAGCGAATTCCGGATTTTGTACCATAGCGCAAAGTTCGGGCTATACCCAAGTAGCAAATAATAGTTAAGATATTAAACAAGCTTTACTTTGAAAAGAACCCCGCACAATTTGTGCGGGGTTTTTTGTTTCAAAGTTGCTCTTACTCAAACAACTATTTTGCTTCGGTGGTTGCTGCTTGGTCGGCAGTTTCACCTGCGGCATCAGTAGCACCGGTTGTTTTTTTGAGTTCTTGCAAGCGGGCAGCTTTACCAGAGAGTTTGGTTAAGTAGTTAAGTTTGGCACGGCGTACTTTACCAATTTTGAGTACTTCGATGCTGTCCACGCGGGGGGAGTGAATCGGGAAAATGCGTTCCACGCCCACACCAAAAGAGATTTTGCGTACGGTGAAGGTTTCGCCAATGCCGCTTCCTTTGCGGGCAATTACTACGCCGTCAAAAGCTTGCAAGCGTTCGTTGTCACCTTCTACTACTTTTACTTTTACACGTACGGTGTCACCAGCTTTAAAAACCGGGATGTTGGTTTTTAAGTTATGTTTGATATCACTAATGTTCATAAATTTTACTTCCTCCGAATTACTTTCTTTTTCGTTTGGCCTTTTAGCTTTGGTTGAGATGCGCTAAGCAAATCAGGCCGAAACTGCTTTGTAATTTTTAAGGATTGTTCGTGTTTCCACGCTTCAATCTCTTTATGGTTACCGTTTAAAAGCACCTGCGGAACCCGTTTGCCGCGCCATACTTCCGGGCGGGTATATTGCGGGGCCTCCAGCAAATTCTCTTCAAACGATTCAGATGACGTAACATCATCTTTTTTGAAAGTTCCCTTTTGAAGACGTGTAATGCTATCAATCATTACACACGCGGCTAATTCCCCGCCGGTAAGGATAAAATCCCCTAGAGATACTTCCAAATCCACCTCTGGATAAATCCGGGCGTCAATTCCTTCATAATGTCCACACACAAAAATGAGGTGTCGTTTTTTAGCCAATTTTTTAGCCAAACTTTGGTTAAACACTTGGCCGCGTGGACTTGTTAAAATCACAAATGATGATTTTTTGCGCAGTTTGTTAATGGCTTGGTAGAGAGGTTCTGCCTTCATTAACATCCCGGGCCCACCGCCATAAGGGCGGTCATCAATCGTTTTGTGTTTGTCCGCGGTAAATTCGCGCGGACTTAAGGTACCCAGTTTTATTATCCCTGCTTGGCGTGCGCGCCCAACGATGCTTTGATTAAGCGTTTGGTCTACCATGTCGCCAAAGGCAGTGATAACGTCAATTTTCATTTATCTTCCAACTTCAAAGTAACTTTTTTGTCTTGGTTCGTAGCCGCAGCGGTAAGCACAGTGCGTACTGCTTTAATGATACAACCATCTTTGCCAATTACTTTGCCTTTGTCAGCGGAGTCCACTTGCGTGGATAGAAAAACCCTATTCTCTTCTACAGTTTCGTTTACAACCACGTTATCAGGCGTGGAGGAAAGCGATTTTAAGAGCAAGGTGGCTAATTCTTTCATAGCGCACCTCTAGGTTATTTCGCGCTGGCTTTTTTTATTAAGCTGGCAACTGTTTGAGAGGGTTTGGCACCCACTTTCATCCAGTATTCTACGCGCGGCATGTTCAATTTTACTTGCTGGTTTGCTTCCGGGTTGCAAGGATTGTATTGGCCGAGCACTTCTTTGGCTTCACTGCCCACGGCGGATTTCTTTTCAATCGCCACGACTCTGTACTGAGGCTGGGCTTTTTTGCCAACTCTTTGTAATCTAATTACTACTGCCATTGTATGTCTCCTTATGTATTTTGCTTTTACCGAAGTAAAAGCTATTAAATTTCCGGGTTTGCCTGTCGAATTTGCTTGAGGGCCAATTCAGGGTCCGCGGACGAAAAAATTGCATTTCCTGCTACTAACGCATCTGCACCGGCCTTGATAGCAACGGGCGCGGTTTGCGCATTAATACCGCCATCCACTTCCAACCAAATTGGTTTGCCGGAATGCTGGATGATTTGGCGTACAGCCCGAATTTGTGAAGGGGAATTTTCCAGAAAAGCCTGTCCCCCAAAGCCGGGATATACAGTCATAACTAACACTAAATCAATATAGTCCGTTAGAGGTTTAAGTGATTCGGGGTTGGTATCGGGTTTAATAGATACGCCCGTTTTTATACCCAGGGCTGCAATCGCTTTTAAGGTTTGAATGGTATCATCAAGTGATTCAACGTGAATCGTTAATAAATCCGCACCCGCTTTTGCAAACGGCTCAATAAAGTTGCGCGGATTAGTTACCATCAAATGAACGTCTAACGGTAAATCTGTATTAGCTTTCAAAGAACGCACTACAGCGGGACCGAAGCTTAAATTCGGTACAAAATGCCCGTCCATAATGTCCACATGCAACCAATCGGCTCCGGCTTGTTGCACGCGGGCAACATCTTGCCCCAAGTGGCACAAGTCTGCGGACAGAATAGATGGCGCAATAGATATTTTACCATTTACGCAGGGCATTTGGAAAGCTTTTTTCATTTTACTTCCCGTTCCCGTACCAATACGCCGTTGACAAATACACGCACTGTTGCGTAGCTGGTAAACGGAATTTCCAAATCAATTTTTGAACCAGGTTGTTTGGTTTCATTCATAATATCGCTAGTGCCTGTTACATCCTCTACACTTACGCGCACAACACTATCTTTTTTGCCTTGCGGTAATTCATAGTGCAAGTGGTAAGACTTTTCATCATCGGCCGTAGCACGGCGACTTACCACCACCTGGACATTAGAGCGGGGAGAAACTTGGCTGTCTGCCCGTGGATTTTGGTCCGCAATAACACCATTTGGAAATACAGAATACGGGTCTTCCTTAATGATTAGGTTAATATCATGATTGCTGGCCCACAGCGTAGCTACAGATAACTTTTTGCTCTTAAAATTGGGGACAAGTACTACGCTGGCCGGCGGTGCACCATTGGAGGAGATAAGGGTAACATCTGTGCCTTTTTGTACCATGCTATCCGGTTTTGGGTTTTGGGAAATAATGACCCCTTTTTCGTATGTAAGGGAGTAGGCGTTTTCTACTTTTGCCACATTGAGCCCGGCTTGCCGAATAGCTAATTGCGCATCACGCAAGGAAGCTCCTACGGCGTTAGGGACAAAAACCATTTCATCTCCCTGGCTAATCCATACGCGGATGATGCGTCCTTCGCGAACCGTAGAACCCGCAGAAGGAATTTGTCTTAACACGGAACCGGGGGGAACATCTTGGGCAAATTCTACTCCGGCTTGCTTGGCTGCTAAATTTTGCTGGGCAAGTAATCCGAGTGCTTGAGATACCGGTTTATGAACCAGATCGGGAACGGTTACTTCTTTGCGTGTGTGGATTAACGCACCCAGTACCCAATCGGCTGACACAGCGATTAATGCTATGAAAAATAAACAAACAAGGGCCGCAATAATCCATTTGGATAAGCGGGATTTTTTGGAATTAAAAAAATCGTAAAAATTTTCTTCGTGTTTAGGCATTTTCTATAAATACAGTGTTGTTAATTTTTAGGCAACGTCCGTTGGCAAAAGCTTCCGCCGTCATTGATTTCTTGCCGGCTGGTTGCACCTCACATAACCATAACGCGCCTTCTTTACATTTTACTAAAATTCCCTTTTCGCGTTCAATAGATAGCACAGTTCCGGGAACAGCAGTAGAAGTTGTCTCCCCCAATTGAGTACGTAAAACTTGCAGCCATTCGGTTTTTCCTTTACTTACAAAAGGAATTTTTGGCTTAGGCCCGCAAGCTAATCCACGTACGCGGTTGTGTAGTTGTTGGGCGGTTAGATCGGCCGGACGCAAGAGCGCGTCCTCCTTTTGTAACATGGGGGCCAAGGTCGGTTCCCCTGTTTGCACTGTTTGTACGTTATCCCCATTTTGCAAGTGGGTAAGTACCTCTTTAAGGCCTTCCAACCCAAGGGGAATTAGTTTTTCAAATAAAGTTTGTGCGTTATCTTGCGGCGTGATGTCAATCTCTTTTTGCAGGAAGAGTGGACCATCATCCATGCCGGGGCGAATCCAAAATACAGAAATACCTGTTCTAGTGTAACCTTGGATAAGTGCTTGTTGAACCGGGGCCGCTCCGCGCAATTTAGGCAGTAATGAAAAATGTACATTTAAAATTCCCAGTTTGGGAAGTGCCAAAAAATCCGGACGAAAAATCTTTCCGTACGCTACGGCAATGCCCAAATCAAAAGGGGTGGCGGCGATTTTGTCAAAATCGTCCTTGAGTTTTTCGGGAGATAATACCGGTACACCTAATTCTAGGGCACGGGCTTTTACCGGACAGGGAGAAATTTCCATGCCGCGTCCCCGCGGCTTGTCAGCTTGTGTAACAACCAGTTGCAAATCGGTATGTTGCTTAACAAGTTCTAAATACGGCACAGCAAGTTGCGGTGTACCGAAAAAAATTGTTTTTAAAGAAACCATATATCTATTTTATCATAAAAGAAGCTTGTCCTTGAACTCATAAGGTCATTAGGGATGTGTGTATTTTGAAAAGAGAAGAATTTGATTGTATGAATTCCAACAAGGGAAAGGGAAAATTCTTTACTTTTTTCCGCTCATTTACTACAATATCTATACATGGGCGAGTGGCGGAATGGCAGACGCGTACGGCTCAGGACCGTATGGACGAAAGTCCTTAAGGGTTCAACTCCCTTCCCGCCCATTTTTCTTTAGGGTTATTTATGAGAAAGTATGGCTATCAACGTCCCAGCGCAACATTGAGGGTTACCCGCAAGCGCCCGGTACGTCGAAAAAAGCCATCCTTTTTTTTTAAATTTATTTTTCTCTTATTCCTTATTTGTGGCGTGGGATTCGGGGTCGTGTTTGGGGTGCGCTATGCCTTGCGTGTTGTGAAAGAAGCTCGAATTACAGACTGGCATGTAAAATCAGTTTCCATAACAGGGCTTTCTGGCCTACGCGAAAAAGAAATTTTTACGAGAGTATCTTCCTTAGAAGGAAAGGCGTTCTCTCACTTGGATGCACAGGCATTACAAAAAGAGTTGAAAGGAAAGTACCCCATGCTGTCAAAATTGTCAGTTTCGCGGGGACTTGTGAGTGGGGCGTTGAAAATTTCGGCCCAACCGCGTGTGCCGGTGGCTCAATTTTTATTATCGGATAGTTCCCATAAGTATGTGGACCAAGATAGCATAATTTATGAGGACCCTCAAGAAGTGCGTGATGTACTACATGTAAAATTAGTAGGAAACACTCCTTCTCAACTGGATCCTTCTTTTGTGGACCTTGTGCAAAGCTTAATCAAACTTAAAAAGACGCTCCCTTTTGAATCTCTTGAATTTAATGTGAATACGAATGCAGTTACATTGGGCCTTCCCGATCAAAGCGTAATTTATTTTGGGGAGCCCAAACATTTAAAGCAAAAAGTACGCCGGGCTTCACAAATTATGATGTTTGCTCGAGGAAAGTACGAGATGCCGGTAAGCTTGAATTTTGCTTTTTTTGACGAAGGAAAAGTTTTTTTGACACAGAACGCTCATTAATTCTTATAATAGAAGGGAGTGATTCTTTTTAAGGAAGTTTTTTATGGCAAAACCAAATTTGATTGTAGGATTAGATGTAGGAAGTGGTAAACTAACTGCAATTGCGGCAGCGCACGATGAAAATACGAATACGTTACAAGTACTTACGGGACGGAGTGTTCCGTGCCGGGGCCTTCGTGGGGGTATGGTGACGGACATTCGCGAGACGTCAGCGGCTGTTACCACTTTGCTTGGCAGCATAGAGCACGAAACTAACCAAAATATTAATCAACTTTTTGTAGCGGTTCGAGGACCGCATATTGAGTCCTTTTTCAACCACGGTACATATAATATTTCTCGTCCGGACAAAGAAATTGGTCCGGCGGATATGGAGTTGGCTATTGAAAACGCAAAGGCCGTTCCGATAAAAAATGATAATGAAATCATTGGGTTATTCCCCCAGGGGTATGCGGTTGATAAACAGCGCGGAATTCGTAACCCGGAAGGGATGGAAGGATCCCTGTTAGAGGTTGATGTACAAATTATTACAGGGGCATCCACCCATCTAAACAATTTAGCAAAAGCTATTCAGCGGCCGGGATTTCGTATGGAACAGCCTGTGTATGGATTAATTCCTTTGGCGGATGCTGTTTTGCTGCAGGACGAAAAAGAAAATGGGGCTATGTTAATCGACTTTGGCGGAGAAACTATTTCCGTCGGCGTTTATATCGGCGGGATGATGCGTTTCTCGTGCGATATTCCGTATGGTTGCGACATTTTAACAAATGACCTTTCCACTTATTTGAATACATCCCGTAAAGCTGCCAAAGAAATTAAAGAAAAATATGGGGTCATCCACCCGGCATTTTTAACTCAAGAACAAAATGTGGCAGTTCCTCTTTTGGACGGGAGCGATACTCGGACTATCAAAAATGTAGAAATCTTGGACTGTATCCAACCCCGCATGGAAGAGCTGCTGGAGCAAGTGGAACATTATGTAGGTTTAGGTGGCTACAAACCCAAAAGTATTCCGATGGTAGGGATTATCACCGGTGGTGGTTCTGTAATGCCGGGGATGAACGCATTGTGCCAGGATATTTTAGGGCTTAAAGACGTCCGCAAAGGAAGTGTCCGGCGTGATTTGATTACATGTGGTGATGAGTTTTTTGCTCCATCGTATACCACGGCACTTTCACTAGTTATTTATGCTATGGAAAAAGCTTCCGAAGAAACCCTATACGGTAAAAACCAATACCGGGGAACAGGCTCTGCTTTGGATAAACTAGGTAATTTTTTTAGAGGGATGTTTGGATAATTATGCAAATGCAAGATTTGTTTGTGCCGGCTGCACAATTTGAAAGTAAAAAGGCCAAAATCAAGGTAATTGGCGTGGGTGGCGGTGGCGGCAACGCGATCAACCACATGGTGCGTAGCGGCTTAAAGGATGTTGATTTTATTGCGGTCAATACAGACGCACAAGATTTGCGCCGTAATCAAGCCCCGTATTTGGTACAAGTAGGTGAAAAATTAACCAAAGGTTTGGGCGTCGGCGGCGATCCGGATCGCGGCAGAAAAGCTGCTGAAGAAAGCAAAGAAAAATTAAAACTCATTATTGGTCAGTGCGATTTGTTGTTCATTACTGCCGGAATGGGTGGCGGTACAGGAACGGGTGTTGCTCCGTATTTAGCCAAATTAGCAAAAGAAATTTATGGGGATGATCTGTTAGTAGTAGGCGTTGTGACCCGCCCTTTCAATTTTGAAGGATATGTGCGTGAAAAACAGGCTGATGAAGGAATCATGGAAATGCAAAAATATGTTGATTCTATGATTATCGTCCCTAATGAAAAATTATTTGCCAATATTGATCCTAGCACTTCTTCCCGTGACGCATTTAAGATGGTTGATGAAGTATTGCTGCAAGCGGTACAAGGTATTAGTGAAGTAATTACAAAACCAGGGGAAGTAAATATCGATTTTAATGATATCCGCAAGGTGATGTGCCACTCTGAGAAATCGCTTATTGGTGTAGGAGAAGCTTCTGGACAAGGGCGCCATTTGGCTGCGGTGAAACAGGCAATCTCTTCTCCGCTACTAGAAAATGCAGATATCCGTGGCGCGAAGGGTTTTATTGTACATTTTGCTGCTGAAGAAAATTTAACCTTGGTGGAACAAGGGGAAGTCATGAGTTTAATTCGGCAATACGCCAGCAATGACTCAATTATCATGTTTGGTTATTCGTATGATCCCACTTTAAACGGAAATTTCAAAGTGACCGTTATTGCTACGGGATTTAGTGCTGAGAAGGCGGGTGCTTTTCAAGCGCGCCGGCCATTAACGGCGGCCAATGAAACAACAGTCCGTAGCCATACGATGGCGGAAGATTTGTTTACAACATTTGAACCGCAACGGCCAACGTTTGAAGATCCCATGTTGATTCCGGCCTATTTGCGCCGTAAAAAACGGTCTGTATAATAAATTTTGTAATGTGGAAATAAGCAAAAAAGGAGACTAATATGGCAGTAGGATTGCAGAGCTTACTAAGAACGGTAGTAGATAATAAAGCCAGTGGGTTGCATATTCGCGGTAATTCTAACGCTTATGTTCGCTTGAACGGACAGATGAAGCCTATTGATGATAGTTTTGTATCTAACGAGGATGCTAAAAAAATGGCTTATGCGTGTATGGGCGAGCGCGAAAAACGCATTTTTGAACAGTACAGCACGGTCGATTTTTCTTTAGATGCCAAATCCTATGGCCGCTTCCGTTTTAACGTATTTCGCCAAATGGGGCGTATATGTATGGCTATTCGCCATATTCCGCCTACAATTCCTACCTTTGAGCAATTCCACTTGCCGGGTGATATTTTGCGTAAGATGGTAGAATCACGGCGCGGTATTGTGTTGGTAACAGGTATGACCGGGTCCGGAAAAACTTCCACATTGGCTACCATGATTGACCATATTAACAAAACGCGTTCTAACCATATTTTGACCATAGAGGATCCGATTGAATTCTTGCACTCGGATAATCGCAGTGTAGTGAGTCAGTTGGAATTGGGAGTGGATACTCCTTCATATACCAGTGCGTTGCGTGCTGCCATGCGTCAGGATCCGGATGTGATTTTAATTGGAGAATTGCGCGATGGAGAAGTCATGAAAGCCGCTATTGGTGCGGCGGAAACCGGACAATTGGTCTTGGGTACTATGCACACCGTGAACGTTGCACAAACATTAGAGCGTTTGGTGGACGCTTTCCCGGCTGAACTGCAGAACCAAGTTCGTTTACAACTTTCCGAGTTAATCCGCGGAATTATCTGTCAACGTTTGTTGCCCAGCGTAAAAGGCGGAATGTATCCTGCTCTGGAAATTTTAGTCAGTACTCCACAAGTCCGTAAATTAATTATGGAAAACCGCCCAGGAGATTTAAACAAACAAATGCAACAGGGTGAATTTTACGGAATGAGAACATTCGACCAATCTTTGGCCAAGCTATACAAAGACGGAATTATTGACATCGAAACTGCCCAGGCTGCTGCAACTAGCCCGGATGCTATTATGTTGGCCATCCGCGGAGTTACGGATAGTTTAAACGTTGAAGGCGAATAATGCGTAAGAACGGGCTTGTTATTTCGATAGACGGTACGGCTGGAACCGGGAAATCTTCCGTAGGAAAAGCAATAGCGCAAAAAATGGGCTATGGTTTTATGAGTACGGGAGAGCTTTACCGGGCTTTGGCATATAAGGTGTTCGAAGCAAAAATTGTTCCCGAAGATGGCGCTGCCGTTTTGGCGCTTGCCAAACGATTGGTATTTTCGTTTGAACGGCAACCCGATGCTGTGCTTAAAATGTATGTGGATGGAGAGTATTTGGGCACTAAACTGCATTTGGAAGAAACCGGCAATGTTGCCAGCAAAGTTTCCACGCATAAAGAGGCAAGAGCCGTATTAACCGAAAAAATGCGCCAAGCCGGCCAAGAGGGCGGCATTGTTATGGAAGGGCGAGATATTGGCACGGTCGTTTTCCCGGACGCAGACATAAAGTTTTATATGACTGCTTCCGCTGAGGAACGTGCAAACCGGCGTGTCAAGCAACTGCGTGAAGCAGGAGAAAACCCCGATTACAACCGCATCTTGGAACTGATAAAAGAGCGTGATTATCGAGACTCACACCGCGCGGCCAGCCCCTTAAAACCGGCAGAAGGCGCCATTATTGTGGATACCTCCTCGCTAAATTTAGAACAAGTAATTGCCTTTGTCTTGGAGAAAATTTCCCACTATGGTGCTTAATTTAGTAAAATGTATTGCAAGGATATATTTTAAACTCTTTTACAATTTTCGTGTAGAAGGACTTGAAAATATTCCCAAGACAGGGGCTCTTTTAATTGCGGGAAATCATTTGTCTAACGCGGATCCGCCGGCCATAGGTGCGTTTGCCGGGCTGGTGCGGGATTCTCGGTTTGTGGCAAAAAAAGAATTGTTTGCCATTCCCGTGTTAGGGTGGTTCTTTCGCCATTGTAATTACATTGCGGTTGATCGAAAAAGAACAATTGGCGATATGGGAGCGTTAAAAGAGGTTGTAGATGCCCTTAGTAACGGGGAAAGTGTAGTGATGTTCCCGGAAGGGACCCGTAGTAAAACGGGGAAACCTCAAAAGCCTAAAAGTGGCATTGGATTTTTGGTGTATAAGACACAGGCTCCTGTTTTGCCAGTCAAAATAGAAGGTACATTCGGATGGCCGTGGGTGCGAAAAATACGTGTGAAATTCGGCCACGTAATGAAATTGGAAAAAGACCCGACATTGGAACCAAAGATGCAATATAAACAATTTGCAAATCAAATAATGGATGCAATAAATTCAATAAATATCTAACGGAGGTTACGGCGATTTTTGAATAAAAAACCGCTTAAGTACTTATGACTATGAACGAAGAAACCAATACTACGCAAGAAACTAACGACCAAGAGCTGACCATGGATCAGTTGATTGCGCAGCAAGATTCTTTATTAGAAAAGCTGAACAAACGTGAAATTGTGGAAGTACCGGTTGTACAAATTAACCAAGACTATATTTTAGTAGATACGGGAACAAAAAAAGAAGGTGCAATTGCCGTAAGCGAATTTGAAGGGAAAACCTTGCCCGCAATCGGAGACAAAGTGTCTGTTGTGTTGGTGAAACGGGGTGGGGATGAACGCCCGGCCATTTTATCTCACAAAAAAGCCTTGGAATTTTTAGGATGGGATGTGTGCAAAAAAGCGTTTGAAGCAAAAGAACGTGTCAAAGGTACTATTTTGCAACAAGTCAAAGGTGGCTATATCGTTGAAGTATTTGGTGTAAGCGGCTTTATGCCTCTTTCTTTGTCCGAACTTCACACGGCCTACAAACATTATCTGCCTGTGGGCGCAAAAATTAAAGCGGTGATTGTAGAATTTGTAAAAGAAAAACAAAAACTGATCATTTCCCGCAAGCAAGTATTGGAAGAAGATGAAGCTGTCCGCCGGGAAGAAGTATTAAGCACGATTAAAGAAGGCGATGTGCTACGTGTGGTAGTTTCCAAGGTAGATAAAGATAAACTTTATTTACGCTTTCATGGAATTGAAGGCGTGGTGGAAATGGAAAATATTGCTTGGAAAGAGCCCGAAACCGCTATCACAAATTTCCGCCGTGGTCAACGTCTAAAAGCTAAATTATTAAAATTGGACAAAGAAACCCCGCGTTTGGAATTTGGACTCAAACAACTTTTCTTGAATCCGGCCGATGCTTTGAAACGCCGCTATCCGTACAAGAGTTCCGTAAAAGCCACAGTTACGAAAGTATCTGAAGAATACGGCGTGGAATGCACCATCGGCAAAAACAACACGAAAGGCTTTATCAGCCCCTTTGAAATGGGTCGTGATTTTAACGCCAAAGAAGGCGATACCATTACCGCTTTGGTTATTGGCGTAAATCCGGAAACCTTCACGTTAAACTTGTCTATTAAAAAGTATGATCAAGCCCAAAACCGCAAGGTAGTGGCCCAATACTTAAAACAAGCTCCTCGCCCGACGTTAGGGGAATTGCTCTCCGACTCGTTTGGAACGAGTGAAGAAAATTCGGAAGAAACCGAAGAAAAATAAGCACGTTAGATATAAGTTGCAAAGCACCCCCATTTTTGATGGGGGTGCTTTATTATGTGACAATAAAGGACCTAGAAAAAAATAGGCCTATCGCGTAGTATAAATAGGTCCAAAGGCCCTGGAAATCTCATCATATATCCTTATGCTAGTAATATACAAGGCATGAGTGGGAGGATGTATATGAAAAAAGTGGGTCTATTAGTAGGGGTTATGTTAATGACCACGCATATTATGGGTGGCGTGTTGCACGATGCCGTCAAAAAGGGCGATCTAAGTGAGGTACATAGGTTGGTTCAAGCAGGGGCGGATGTGAATGAACTCACTGAAGAATTTCCAAGTATAGTTGAGACGCCCTTAAGTGTTGCTGCTAGCGAGGGGAATATAGATTTAGTGCAATACTTAGTTGTAGCGGGGGCCGATTTGAACATCCCCTCATTTATAGGTACTCCTCTCCATAGGGCGGCCCTTGCTGGGCATATGGATGTTGTACGATATTTAGTCAAAGTCGGTGCGGATAAAAATGCCCGCCATAAAGGTGATACTCCTATGGGTGCTGCGGCCATGGGCAGGCATTTTGATATAGTGACATATTTAGCAGAACAAGGAGCAGTTATAGATGACTTTGTTTTGTCTAGGGTATGCCGCGAGAATCGGTTTGACTTGTTGCAATCTTTGGTTGCCAAAGGGGCTAAGGTGGAAGGAAGAGAGTGCTTGGAAATGGCAGTCAGGAGTGGACGTCTTGACATGGCGGAATGGTTAATACAAGAAGGAGCAGTTATAGATGGCCGCGTTTTGACTACGCCATGTGACGCGAAGCAGTTTGACTTGATGCAATCTTTGGTTGCCAAAGGGGCTAAGGTGGAAGAAAGTTCGTGCTTGAAAATAGCAGCCGAGAGTGGACGTCTTGACATGGTGGAATGGTTAATACAAGAAGGGGCAGATATAACTGGCAAGTCCGGCACATCCGCATTGAGTGAAGCTATCAAGCAAGGGCATCGTGACATCGTAGAATACTTAATTGACCAAGGCGTGGATGTAAATATCCCTGTCTCTGACCTGCCCTTAGAAGTAGCAGCTAGCCAGGGAAGACTTGACATGGTGCAATACTTAGTTGAGCAGGCAGGAGCGGACGTAAATGCACGAAACATCGACGGATTTGTTCCTTTAATGGCGGGCCTAAAGCATTATGACGTAACAAAGTATTTAGTTGAGCACGGAGCGGATGTGAATGCTAAGGTTACGACGCAAGACTACAGGCTTGTAAATGTAAGCGTTTTGCATTTAGCCGCTAGTTACGGTTCGCTTGAAGTTGTTAAGTACTTAGTTGAACGCGGGGCAGATATGAAAGCAAAGGCGACAATGGGGATCTATATCGACTTTACTCCTTATGGCATAGCGCAAACAGCCGATTGGGTGAGCCCCATGAATACAAGACAAAAGTTAGTACTTGAATATTTGGAACAAGTGGAGGAAGCACGCAATAAGTAAAAAATCATCCTAACTATAAATTTATCAAAATGCCCCGGGCGGATTAAATGCCTGGGGTGTTTTAACTATTTTTCCTGGCAACCCCGGGTATTTTCTTGCGAGGGAATTTTATAGATAAAAAGGGATACAAAAATTCCCCAATTTGTGCTAGAATGATATATAATAAAATAAGAGGTTCTTATCTCTGTATAAGGAGCGTGCATGAAAAAGTTTTTATGTTTAATTTGTATCGCCGCACTAGGTTTAGCGGCTTGTTCCAAGAATAATAAGTCTTCCTCATCCAATACGGCTTATAATAGTGCGTATGGCGTGGACGGAGATGCTTATTATGCGCAAAATGCCAAATCTGCCAAAGATGCGAAATATCAAATTATTGACCAAGAATTTGACAATATGTTAGCTCCGGATACGGACTATGATACGGTCCCGGCTTATGAATTGCAAGCATGTGGAGAATCTTATTTGCCCCTTATTGAACCGGATTGTTGTGGTAACGGAAAAGCCGCTGCCAAAGCCAAGGGTAAAGCCAAAGCCAAGGCAACGGCTACCAGCGTGGCAACCACCCGTGCCAAAAAAGTAACTAACACTACAAACATTTATTATGTAGATGGTGGACAAACAGTGCCTGTTTCTTCTACTACCACTACCAAAACGGTGTATAAGAACGGAGCCGTTGCGTCATCTTCCTCTTCATCTTCGAATACAAAAACGACGGTGAATGCGGATGGTTCTGTAACCACTACAACCAAGTATTAAAAGGTTTTCTATGCATACGCAAGAAGAAATCTCTGCCGAAGCCCATCGCCTATATGGGCTTCTTGCATGTGTATCTAAGAGTAAAGGAATAAAATGGACGTTGCAGGACTGTGAAGAAGCCGCTCCCTATACCCTAGCCATTAACCAGTTAAAGAAAGAGAAAAACGCGGTTATCTTGGCACATTCTTACACAACGCCGGACTTAGTGTACGGTGTGGCAGATTTTCGGGGAGATTCTTATCAATTAGCCCAACAGGCTCGTAGTTGCAGTGCGGATATTATTGTTTTTGCCGGAGTATGGTTTATGGCTGAAACGGCCAAAATTTTAAATCCTACCAAGCGGGTCGTAATTCCGGCGGGGCGAGCCGGATGCACGTTAGCTGATTCGATGACGGCGCAGGATATGCAGCAGTTGCGCAGTAAGTACCCGCATGTTCCCGTCCTTTGTTATATCAATAGTTCCGCAGAGGTAAAAGCACAGTGTGAATGCTGCGTAACTTCCGGCAATGTGTTTGATATTGCGCAAAAAATGCCGGGAAATCAACTTGTTTTTGTACCGGACATGTTGATGGCGCGAAATATAGAAATCGAACTGAAACGGCGTGGAACTCCTAAACAAATTATCGCTTCGGGAGGGTCTTGCTGTGTGCATGATAAATACCGGCCGGAGCATGTAGAAAAATTGCGGAATGATTATCCGGATATTGTGGTATTAGCTCATCCGGAATGCGCGCCTGAAGTGTGTGCGATGTGTGATTATGTAGGTAGTACCAAGGGGATGGCAGACTTTGTTGCTAAATCAACAGCCACTACATTTGGTATGCTTACGGAGTTTGGTTTGGTGAATCGTTTAGAAGCGGAACATCCCAACAAACGCTTTATATGGCCTTTTGGAATTTGCAGTTATATGAAGAAAAATAATCTGCTCAATACCTTTACGGCACTAACACAACCACGTGCAGATCAGGTTGTAGAGGTCCCTGCAGCAATAGCTGCGGCAGCCCAAAAATCTATTCAAAAAATGTTTGAGTTAACAAAATGATACTAGATAAAATTATTGAATTGGCCTTACTAGAAGATTTAAGTTTGGGAGATATTACCTCCGATACAATTTTTACGCCCAGTAATCAGGCGCAAGCCGTGATTCGTGCTAAAGAAGACTTGGTGTTGTGCGGAGTAGAAATTGCCAAGCAAGTTTTTGAGGCTGTTGACCCGACCGTTTGTTTTGAGACATTAAAACCAGATGGGACAGAAGTAAAAAAAGGGGAGGAAGTTATTTGCTTAACAGGGCCGACTCTTTCGATTTTAAAAGCAGAACGTACCGCCTTAAATTTTATGCAGCGTATGAGTGGAATTGCAACGGCATCACGCCAATTTTCCGTCCTTGGCAAAAAATATGGAGTGATGATTGTAGATACACGCAAAACACAACCGGGCCTTCGTCGGTTAGATAAGTACGCAGTGCGCGTAGGCGGGTGCCGTAATCACCGTATTAGTTTGGCCGATAGTGTTATGATTAAGGATAACCATATTGCGGCGGCCGGCTCTATTGCGGCGGCTGTTCAAAAAATCAAACAAAGCATCGGGCATACGCCCAAAATTGAAGTCGAAACCACAAATTTAAAGGAAGTAAAAGAAGCATTGTCTGCCGGGGCGGATATCATTATGTTAGATAATATGACGCCGGCGCAAATCCTCGATTGTAAACGCGAAATTAATGGCCGTGCCATTATCGAAGTGTCCGGGGGGGTAAATGCCCATAATTTGGAGGATTATTGCAAGGTGAAGCCGGACGTTATTTCTATGGGGGCATTGACTCACTCTGTACCGGCTAAAGACTTAAGTCTAAAAATAGTAAAATATATTAGCTAGTAAAAGAAGGAATATATATGGACTATAACCCACTGTTTTCTAAAATTGTAAGCCGTTCAAAAGCATCGGCAATTCGTGAATTATTAAAAGTTATATCAAACCCGGAAATCATTTCTTTTGCGGGAGGACTGCCAGACCCTACCTTGTTCCCAACGAACGAAATTAAAAATATTTTTGATACCATTTTAGATAAATCAGCTAAGGAAGCTTTGCAATATGGCGCCACAGAAGGCCAGGATAGTTTGAAAAAAGAGCTGATCCGTATGGTGCAAGAAACGGAAAATATTACCGTTACCCCTGACCAAATACTGGTTGTATCTGCTTCTCAACAGGCCTTGGATATGGCTGCCCGTATGTTTATTAACCCAGGAGATAGCATTATTACAGCATGCCCTACCTACTTGGGGGCCTTGCAGGCGTTTCAGGTAGCGGGAGCCGATATTGTTGGCGCTGCCAGCGATGGGGATGGTATTTTGACGGAGGACTTGCAAGCCAAGTTGGAATTACTCCACGCGCAAGGTAAAAAATGTAAGTTTATTTACTTGGTGCCAGATTTCCAAAATCCCACGGGGACAACCATTCCCGAAGAACGCCGTATGAAAATTTTGGAACTTGCCAAAAAATACCATACATTTATATTGGAAGACTCTCCATACCGCCAAGTTCGTTTTGAGGGGAAAGCCCCACGCACATTTTATGAATTGGACCGAGGGCAGGGCAACGTGATGACAATGTTCACATTCTCTAAAATATTTGTTCCTGGGTTTCGTTTGGGCTTTATTATTGGCCCGGCAGATGTAATCCGCAAATTTGTAATTTTAAAACAAGCCATGGATCTGTGTTCCTCTCCTACGTTGCAGTTAGCTACAGGCGAGTTCTTGCGCCGAGAATTATTGCAAGCGCATATCCAAAGAATGATAGGAGTCTATCGTCAAAAACGAGACCTAATGCTTAAAACATTAGCAGAGTATATGCCGCAAGGGGTGACATGGACGCGCCCGCAGGGGGGATTGTTTTTGTGGCTTACGTTGCCTAAAGGGATAGATGCTACCAAACTGTTACCCAAGGCCATTGAAAATAAAGTGGCGTATGTGGCGGGGGTGGATTTTTATCCCGACGGAAATGTATTTAACGATTTGCGGTTAAATTTTTCTTATTCTTCGCCAGAGCAAATAGTAGAAGGGCTCAAGCGTTTAGCGCAAACGATTAAAGAAAGTCTATAAGAAGTTCCTTACAAAAACCCCCGGTCTTATGACCGGGGGTTTTAGGTTTAAGTGTAATTATTGTACTAATTTGTAGGTGTCGTGGAATTCTTGTTCGGCTACCCCGTATATGTCATTCAGATTCGTTACGTTTAAGTAAGCGCCTTTTTTAAGGTGTTGTACTTCACCCCACGATGCTAGGATATCCATATCGGCATCAATTTGAATGAAAGATTGGTTGCCACCGGTGGGTTTGAACCACCCTTCACCTAATTCTACGGCCGGTTCATATTTTTTAACGAATTTTTCAGCGGGAACGATGTATCTTTCACCACCGGGGTTTGTTACAATCCAGTCACCTGGGTTGGCTACGTTTGTGGTTTCTTTGGTACCATCGGCTAATATGGTTTCGATGGCTTCTCCGCCTTTGGCTTTTTCTGCTTGAATACGGGCAAATTTGGTATAGGTTTGTGCGGTGCCTTTAAGTAACGGGCTTTTTCCAAGGTAAAGTTCCTTGAGGACAGCCCCATCAGCTACGCCTTCTAATTTATAGGTGGCATGGAATTCTTGTTCGGCTACTCCGTAGATGTCGCCCAGATTCGTTACGTTTAAATAAGCGCCTTTTTTAAGGTGTTGTACTTCGCCCCACGAGGCCACCACATCCATATCTTCCGTGATTTGTACAAATTTTTGAGACCCACCAGTGGGTTTGAACCACCCCTCACCTAATTCCGCGGCCGGTTCATATTTTTTAACGAATTTTTCAGCGGGAACGATGTATCTTTCACCACCGGGGTTCGTTACAATCCAGTCACCCGGGTTGGCTACGTTTGTGGTTTCTCTGGTTCCATCGGCTAATATGGTTTCGATGGCTTCTCCGCCTTTGGCTTCTACAGCTTGAACACGAGCAAATTTAGAGTAAGAGCGAACAGGCCCAAACTTGACTCCCGTGTCTGCTTTTAACGAGGCACTAATTTCCTCTGAGGTTTGAGGTTTCTTTAATGCTTGAGCTTGTGCTACTTTGCGTTCAATAAAGTTAGCTGAAATGCCACTTGTGGCTTTTGTAGAAACTCTTACTGACGGTTTTAAAGAAGGAAGTGTGCCCAGTGTTTTTGTGGCGCTTGCGGTTACTTTAGATGGGGTTTTAATTACCTGGATATTGGCTTTTTTAGCAGTTGATTCAACAATATGTGTAGCTGTAGTTATTGGAGGTAATCTCAATTTGACGGAGCCTCCTGGAGTTATCACTTTCACTCTTTTAGGACTTTTCTTGATAACCGCCTTTTGTGCAGTTTTTCCGGCTTTGACCGCCCCCTTTATAAGGCCTTGACCGTGGCTGGCGGAAGCCATAAATAGGCTGACTAATAAACAGCAGCCTACAATACTAATTTGTCTTGCTTGCTTGCTTGCTTGCTTGCCCTCTTTCAACATACTATTCTCTCCTTTTTACTAAGTTGTTTTATACCATAGTGTAGGGAATATATTAGTGCAAAACAAGGGTCATAGGGCCTAGAGAACAGCAATATAGGGCCCAATTATACTTGGGCCCTAAGTCCTAGTCATTATAAAGGATAAAAGATTAAAATATCCATACTTTAATCAGATAAAAAAGGGCAGATATGACGGCAGCCGCCGGGATGGTGATAAACCAGGCCCACACAATGCGCTTGGCCGTTCCCCAGCGCACACCCGATAAACGGCGTAGAGAACCAATGCCGACAATGGCCCCTGTAATGGTATGGGTAGTGCTGACAGGAATACCCAAGATGGAGGCAAAGAAAATGGAACATGCAGCGCCGGATTCGGCACAAAATCCATCCACCGGGCGCAGACGGGTTATTTTCTGCCCCATCGTTTTGACAATGCGCCATCCGCCGGACAGGGTCCCTAATGCAATTGCTCCTTGACATAAAATCACAACGGATAAAGGAACCACAAATTGCCCTTGAGAAATAGCATGCATCTCGCTGTGTGTCAAAAAGAAATCCCGTACCGGGGCAACTTCCGCACCCGCCATTCCTCCCAAGAGTAACATGCTGATAATACCCATGGTTTTTTGTGCATCGTTTCCGCCATAACCGAGTGCGTAAGCGGAGGCGGAAACTAATTGCGCCTTGCGGAAAAACCGGTCCACTTTAAAAGGTTTAAAGTGGTTTGCAATGTTAAAAATAATAATTCCCATTAAGGTGCTCAAAAAATAACCAAGTAACGGGGAAATAAATATAAAGGCAACAGTTTTCAAAATACCGCTGGCAACCAGAGCCCCAAACCCGCCTTTTACAATACCGGCACCCATGAGCCCGCCAATCAGCGCATGCGAAGAACTGGACGGTAACCCCAACCACCAAGTAATTAAATTCCAACTACAAGCCCCCATGAGAGCACCGAAAATTAAGCTGGAATCTACCAATTGAATATCTACGATTCCCGCCCCAATGGTTTGGGCTACATGCGTTTTAAAAATCAAAAACGCCGCAAAGTTAAAAAAAGCAGCCCAAGCTACAGCAAATTTAGGGGACAGTACCCGTGTTGAAATAACAGTAGAAACCGCGTTGGCGGCATCGTGAAATCCGTTGAGATAGTCGAAAAATAAGGCTAGTAGAATTAAAAAAATAATCCACGTCATAAAATTGCCTACCTAGTTGTTTTTGACCAAAATGGATTCTACCATGTTGGCAACGTGTTCGCAA
>JBGUMP010000011.1:0-32000 GCA_045116875.1 Elusimicrobiaceae bacterium
TGGTACAGCGCTACCCATGACGATGTTTATGATCGCCCTAAAATATACCACCCCTGTTAATGCTTCTATTGCTAACCAAGTGGAAATGATTTATTCGCTCGTATTAGCGGCTATTCTTCTCAAAGAACGCCCCACTGGCAAACAAATTGGGGGGTCTATTCTTATTTTGTTGGGGGTTGTGCTAATCATGCTGGAAGGGGGAACTTCCATCCAGGCAAAAGGGGATTTATTAGTGATTGGTTACGTGTGGATGTACCAAGTCAGCCATATTTTTGCCAAAAAATTACCGGCTGATTTAGCTCCGCAAACTATTGCGGCCGCACGTGCGTTTTATGCCTTGCCCGCTTTGGGCATTTTGGTGCTTTGCTGGCCGCTATTAGATGGCCCCATTATGTTGGATGTACATGCAGCGCCGTTGTGGATCATCTTAGTGATAAGCGCTATTATTAACTATTTTTTAGGCAATTCTTATTGGTACAAAGCCATTCGTAATATGGATTTAAGTAAAGCAACCGCTATTATTTTATCTTATCCGGTAGGAACCTACGTGTTGTCTGTTGCCTTTGGACAAGATAAAATCACTTGGCCCAAAATTTTAGGCATGATATTAGCGGTGGGCGGCGCTTACATCGTTACAGGCATTGTAAAAGGGAAGGGAGCAACAAAATGAAAAAACTCGTTTTATTTGACTTAGATGGAACTCTTGTTACTACGGGTGGAGCCGGTTGCCAGGCTTTAATTAAAGGCACCGAGAAACTCTACGGCAAAAAGCCTGTTTTTGAGCATTCACTGATTTCCGGTCGTACTGATTTAGATAATTTTACCATCGTTTATGGCCTGTTACACAAAGGGAAAAAACCAACTAAAACAGAATTAAAAAAAATAGAAAAGGCGTACGTGGACCAATTACCTACCGAGGTACATGCACTGGTACGTGCAAAAAAATATGATCTTATTGCGGGTGTAGATAAATTCTTAAAGGAATTATCAAAACAAAAAGATGTTGTGTTAGCTCTAGGCACCGGGAATGTGGAAAAAGGCGCCTATATTAAATTAGGACCCAGCGGCCTTGGCAAATATTTTACTTTTGGCGGATGGGGAACGGATGGACACACTCGTGAAGATATGCTTAAAGCAGCTGTAAAACGCGCTGAAAAGAAATTCAAAACAAAATTTGAGCCGGACCAGGTATATGTCATCGGCGATACGCACCGCGATATTTGTGCCGCTAAAAACTGCGGATTTCATAATGCGGTCATTACCACGGGGTTAGGCGACCCTAAAAAAATTTTCCGCGCAGCGGCAGAGCTGGAAGTAAAAGATTTCAAAGACCCTATGTTGCCCGTATGGCTAGGTTTGAAAGCAGATCCAAAGGGCATTAAACGTGGACGTTATATTATGCCGGCCAGCGCCATTGAACATGTATTTTTCAGCCGTACTGGGATTGACGAAGATCGACTTAAAATGTTACGTATTAAAAAATACGAAGATTTAACCTCCGGCACGATTATGTAAGGAAATATTTTATGAGTTGGAATCAGGGAGCCGATCAATTTTTAAATGCACTTTCCAGCGCGGAACCTACGCCTGGAGGGGGAGCTGCTGCTGCCATGACGGGGGCAATGGGTTGTGCCCTTTTACTGATGGCCATTGGCACCACTCTCAAACGGAAAAACACCCCTGCAACAGATCGGCCGTTCTTGTTACAAAGTCAAAAAAAATTAATCGGTTTGCATAACGAACTTAAAACTTTAATGCAACAAGATGCGGATGCTTATACCGCCTATTTAACAGCTAGCAAATTGCCCAAGGATTCACCCACTCGGACGGAAGCAGTCCAGAATGCCTTGTGGTTTGCGGCCACAGTCCCGGCAGACACAGCTACCACGTGTGAACATGTTTTAGCTGAATTAAATATCGTACGTCAACAAATTGCATCCATCATTTTGTCTGACGTGCATTGTGCCCAGCATTTGTTGCTTAGTGCCATTTTGTGTTGTGTGGAAAATATCCGTATCAACCAATCTGGGATTACAGATTCACAGCGTCAACAAAAACTCAGCAAGTGGCTGGAACATTTTTCAACGGCAAAACTATGACAAATACAACCCTGCATAAGCGAAGTGGCATGCTCAACACGATTTACAATATGCTTCCCGGCATTGATAACGATTATGCCGCCAAGTTAGTTTATACGTTGGAAGATAAAAAAAATTTAGAAGAATTACAACAAGACATCGCAGATTTAGCGGCACAATTAAATTCCGACTCTCCCATGACCGATACGCTAATTGCTAAGATGTTACTGGATGAATGCACATTAGCGGCTGCTTTAAAACAACTTCGCATTTATAATAATTCCACTTCTATTTCAGAACTATGTGCGGCGCTGGAAATACCGGCCAAAGACACCGGCAAACTGCTGGAAGTATATGCATCGTTTTCATCACATCATTTCTTTGATGAAGCATTTGAAAAAGCCATTGCTCAAGTAGAAGGGGAAAACCTGACCGATGAAGAAAAAGCCCGCCAAGCCCTTGCCAATTTACTCACTCAAGTTGATGAAATTTGTGCCCATGATAAAGAAACCATTTCAGCAAACCGTACAGCTATTTTTACGTTAGCCGACACCCACCATTTTTCCGTAAAGTTAACGGCTGAACTGGAACTCCTCTATTCGCAACCGGCAAGCATTTCTTTTCAGCCGGCATTTGAACAATTATTAGCCCAACTTATCCAGCATAATGAGCAGGAAAATTTATGTGCTGCTTTAGCGGCACGGGTCATGCTCTACCAAATTACAGCAAATGATGCCCAAGCAATTGCAGTCACTTCCAAGCTATTAAATAATGAATTGTTGGAAGAAGATTTGCTAGTTATTGCCTGCCGCTACTTAAAAGCAAAAACACCGCAAGATATTGTCGATGCTTTTAATGCGGTACTTAAAAAATTGCCTTATGCTAATAATCCTGAAGAAAATTTAGGCCTAGCCGTACGCGTATTACTTGATGGTACGCCTGCCAGTCTACAACGTGCTATAGAACAAGCAACTTCAAGCCGCAACAAAGAGTTATTACGTCAAGCACTCGCTAAAAATACGCTCTATGACGGATATGAATACGAACTGGCACAACGTTACGGTGAAACAAGGTCTTTTGAACAACTAAATCAAGAAACACACGCCCTACTTAGCTCCTTGCCTTATTGCACAAAAGAGGACGAAAACAAAGAATTAGCATGCAAAGTGCTCTTGGGAGCTATTACCCTAGATGAGGCCAAATCCCAGGCAAGCTATATGCAAAATGTAAATGCGCATGCCATTACACAAGGGTTGG
Source organism: Elusimicrobiaceae bacterium (assembly GCA_045116875.1). Lineage (GTDB taxonomy): Bacteria > Elusimicrobiota > Elusimicrobia > Elusimicrobiales > Elusimicrobiaceae > Avelusimicrobium. Next base: position 3,336 of record JBGUMP010000011.1, read on the forward strand.
CTCCTAATGTGCTCAAACATTACTTAGGTACACAACCGGCTTCTGCGTTAACAGATTTTTTGCACAAATCCTTGGAGCCATACATTTTTTGGAAATCTAACCGTGAAAAACACCTGTTTGCACTAGAAACATTAGTAGAGGAATTAAACGGTACATATGACCGACAAATCTCTACATTTGTGTTAGATATGCTGGAACAAGGCAGTTCTATAGGTACGTTAAATGATCTATTACACAAAATTCGAGAAAGTAAATTCTCTACTCAGGAATTACAAGAATTGCTTAATAGTTACCGAGTAAACGGGGTTGCTACGGCTAAATCCAGATAAAAAGGTGTAAAATACGTGATAATTTGCTATGCTGTTATCATACCGTTATCTATTTTTATTACAGGGTGAGAGTTATGAGATATTGGGTGTATATAAATGATAAAGTTACAGGGCCGTACGATGAAAACAAGTTGGTTACATTGGATGGATTTTCCCAAGAGACATTAATTTGTTCCGAGGAAGTTGCTTCCAAAGGGGGACAAGAATGGGTAAAAGCGTCCTCAATTTTTGAGTTTGATGAAGTCCCCATACAGGAACCTGAGCGCTCTGTTGCACCCGCACCCACTGCCACAGAGGATACTTCTAGCATCGCAATTTCCAACCAGGTCGCTAACACGATGGACACCCAAGTTCTCATGGCCAAGTTGGACTCTTTAACCGCAGAAATGTCTCAATTGCACCAAAAGCTTGATTCCATGCAGACTCATTTGGATCGTGCCTTGGAACAAAACGAGCAATTAGCCCGCCAAGTAGCGGTTGTGCAAAATTCTGCTACTCAGACACCTATGATTCCCTTGACGGACGATCCTTTAGCCAATACTATTACCTTGGCAACCGCCCATAATGAAGCCCTAGTCCAGGATACTACTGTGCCCACAGGAGAGGACGATCCTTCCTTCCCCGATCAAGCAGCTCCTAAAGAGGAAGAACTAATTATTCGCTCAGCGCTGGATTCCATCTATGGGGAAAAACCCCTTGAAAAAACCCAGACAGAAACTTTCCAAGATTTACTTTCCCCAAAAGGAGTAAATACAAATTCACCAGAAGAAAATAAAGAAGTAGCTCAAGAACCTGTTGTAAAAGAAGGGCTCATCACAACCCCTTCTGCGGAGGAAATATCCAGAGATGAGCTCATTAATGAGCTAACCGCTTCTCCCAAAGAAGATGTGTTGGACCAAATTATTAAAGAACGTAAAGAAGAAAAAACTACACAAACTCCCGTTTCAGAGCCAGCTACTAATAAAAAAGATGGGGCAAGCTGGGGCGCGCCCGCAGCGGCAGCCGCTGGAGCAGCTGCCGTGGTAGGTCTTGCCAGTTTAAACAATGATAGAAAAGAAACACCCCAAGCCGAAGTGACTCCCGAAGTTCCCGCTGCGCCGGAAGGTTCCTTTTCTATGGCAACCGATAAGAATGATCCTTCTCACTTAGAAACGGTGCTACCGGCCGAGCAAATGCCAGCGGATATCCCGGCCGTTACGTCTGAACCATCTGCACAAGCACAACAACCGCAACTCAACAATTTGAATGATTTAAAACAGCCCGCTGTCCAAGAAGTCGTCAGTGGATTGCCTGAAGAGACGCCGTTGGAGGACACAGTGCAAGAATTGGTTCCCGGAGCCCATTTAGAAGAGAATAAAGAAGAAGAAAAAGAAGGGTTTTACGATATTGCCCAGCCGGAGCCCAAACCCGTACAAGTCTCTACACAAAATGAAACAAGTAACATTTTGACGGATAAAGATTTGGAAGATGCGTTTGGGGCTCAAGCAGTGGAAGATATTTCTTCAACACTTACGGAAGTTCCAGAAAATCATAATCCTAACGATTTAACGGAAATCGAACTTAAAGCAGGTTCTACTTATCTAATATCCGACTTCGTACCGCCTGCCCAAGGCACGGACGGAGCAGAGATTACATCTACCTCAACGCAGGCCAACAAGAAGCAAGAAACCTTAATTCAGGACATGTTGGCCGTTACCAACAAAGCAGAAAAGACACAAACGCTATCAACGGCAGGTTTGCCTGGTGATGCTACTGCAAGCCGAGTAAGTTTAGAAAATACAATTCAAGCTAAACGCGGAGCATCCTTGGATATTAAAACGGTGCCCATGGTACCGGAACCAGGAAACGGACAACGTTTAGATGTAGATTTAAATGATGACGTCAACGCCCAACACGATATGAAAACCACCAAAAAGAGTGGCCTAGCCAAAATGGTCATTGGCGTATTAGTGACGTTGCTATTACTTATTGTTGCGTATGTGGCACTAGGGATGCTTAATATGTTGCCACCTGCGTTTAATGTATTTAGCAAGCAACAGACCGAACAACCTGCACCAGCCAACGAAGAATTGTTGCAAGACACTGTGCCTCCTCTTGGTACCGAAGCTGATAACACGCAACAATTCGATGAAGTACTTAGCCGTGTGCAAAATCTTATGCTTCCCAATGGGCAAACATTACAACAATTGGTGGAAGCAAAACACGCCGCTATTGATAGCAATTTAATTTCTTGGGAAGTGGCCGATGCCGTGGAACCCGATAATTATGCGGTAACCATTAAAGTTCCTCCGGAAAATCCGCAGAACTTTAAAACTGTTTATCGTTTTAACTACAATATGCAAGATGGCAGCTTAGATCCTACTATTTCGGATGCCAAGAACTTGTTAGATCAGGCCTACGGTTCTCTTTAGGTTCAATAAAAAATCCCCTCGGCTTTTACCGAGGGGATTTTTTTGGAATAAAACCGTTTTATGCTACCGCATTTTCCACAATGCTACGTAACACTTGCAAGGTTTGTTCCGCCCAATTCAAGCTACACCATTCATACGGTCCGTGTGGGTTTTCGTACCCGGCAAAAATATTGGGAGTAGGAAGCCCTTTAAACGTCATCTGTGCACCATCTGTGCCACCGCGTGCTTGCGTGAAACGGAATGATACATTATTTTGCTTAAGTGCTTTTTCCAGCAATTCCATGGCTTGCGGGCGCGCCTGTAAAATATCACGCATATTGCGGTATTGTTCCTTAAATTCTACCTCAATTTTGGCAGCCGGATATTTTGCGCGTTTTTGGTCAATCAAGTCTAAAAGCAATTGCTTAAACTGAGCAAATTTAGTCAAATCATGCTCGCGTACAATTCCTTGCAATTCAGCTTTTTCCAATCCACCTGTAATATCTTTGAAGAGGATAAATCCGTCTTCTCCATCCGTGGTTTCCGGCAGTTTGTCTTCGGGCCAAGAAGATACAATATCCGCCGCAATGCGCACTGGATTGGCCATAAACCCTTTTGCAGAACCCGGATGACAGGATTTCCCGGTAATACGGATGACGCAGGAATCGGCATTAAAATTTCCGCAATCAATATCTCCTAAATTAGCCCCATCTATTGTGTAAGCAAAATCGGCAGCGAAACGTTTCACATCAAAATAACCAATGCCAGTACCGGTTTCTTCATCAATGGTAAAAGCTACTTTCACCGGGCCGTGGGCAATTTCCGGGTGAGCCACCAAATATTCAGCTAACGTCATAATAATGGCAATGCCCAATTTATCATCCGCCCCCAAGAGCGTATTGCCATCGGCGGTTACGATATTGTCCCCTATACATTTGGCCAAATTAGGAGCTGTTTGCGCATTAAGTTCCATCTTTTTTTCGGCATTAATAGTGATAGTGCCTCCCTGGTAATTTTCATGCAAAACGGGCCGAATGTTGTGTCCGTTGTAGTCACTGACTGTGTCCATATGAGCAAACAGACCAATTACAGGGGCTTTTTTGTCACTTGTGGGGGCAATGAGCCCTGTTACAAAACCATACTCATCCACTTCTACATCATTCAAACCGATTTTTTTCATCTCAGCAGCCAACTGGTGAGCAAAAGAAAGTTGAGCATCCGAGGAAGGAACTACCGTGCTATCTGCGTTACTGGTGGTATCCACCGCCACATAGCGTACCAATCGCTGGTATATTTTTTTCTGTATATCGTTCATAAATTTCTCCCTAAATATCTATTTTTATTATACAATTTATTTATCTCACTCTTGGAGGATTTTAATGAAAAAGCTATTTGCTCTACTTATGGGTTTAACCCTTTTAACCGGTTGTGCTACCGTAAAAGAAGCGGCCAATTTAAAAAATTGTACTTACGCACTTAAGAGTGTAGAACTGACAGATGTCAATTTAACTTCGCTCAATTTTACCATTACCATTGCTATTACAAACCCCAATAAAACGGAAACAGCCAAGCTCAAACGTTTTGTAGGTGTTTTAACAGCTAACGACGATAAAATTGCAGATGTAACGTTAAGCGATATTGAAATCGCCCCACAAGCTACCTACAACGCCAAGGCAAAATTGGTTGTTCCCACTGTTACGTTAGGAAGCAAATTGGTGGGCTTACTGGCCATGGGTAGCGGCACGGTAGATTACCATTTAACCGGAACCATGTATTTTGAAGGGCCTTTAGGTGTGGAAATTCCTCTCCCTGTTGATATGGGCCGCATTGGTAATTATAATTAAAATTTAGCTTTTGAGAAAAACAATCAAAAAGGACCTACAAAATCTAGGTCCTTTTTGTTTTAGTCCTGGGTCCTTTAGCCCCGGCAAATATACCAAACGATTGCAAGGCTAATATATAACAAATAATTGGGGGGAAAAAGTATGAGGAAATTTGGGATATTGTTATACGTAGTAATTATGTTAGGCATTACACCAGTTGTATTCGCACAGAGTTCTGCTAGACACCCACATTTTGAAATGCACAAAGAAGGGGCTGCGGCTCAGTACAATTATGCACTAAGGAAAATTGCGGATACTCAGGCCGCACAAGTTAGGAAAGAAAAAGCTAAAGAGGCTCAGTACAATGGAATGTTTGAGGCAAATAAACAGTTACTCATGCTAACCTTCCGCTTGCCTTATGACGACTTCGCAGAATATAAGTTTATAAAGGCTCTGTATGAAGCATCAGACGCACGCATCCAACGCGAAAATTTTGAAGAGCATTCTAATGTTGCAAGAGTTGCATTGCTGCTAGAAATCGCCAAAATGACAGAAAACAGTTGTCGAGAACTCTGCCAGTTGCGTCCTTTCAACCGCAAACACCAAGCAGAATACCAAAAGGCCAAGGAAAGGGTCCGCAAGGCCGAACAAGAACTTAAACAGGCAAAGGGCGAGCTGGCAGTAGCACAGCGCCGAACCCGTAAAGAGTACGAAAAGAAAAAAGCTTACTATCAACAAATGAAAGCAAAATATCCAGCATTCGCCCAAAAATATGCCAGTATTGAGCAAAAAGCACAGTTATAAAACCATTCAAAAAACATCCCGGAAAATATCCGGGATGTTTTTATGTTTGAGATATTAAAATAAAACTGTACGTAAAATAATGGCCGTTAATGTAGAAAACACCAACGTTAAGGCAATGACGCGCAATGTATCTTTCCAACCGCTTTCTCGCAACATCACAAAAAAAGTAGCAATACACGGCATATACATACTCATAAACACACAGGCCACCACCAAGGCCTGCGGGGTCAAATTAAATGGTTCCAAGAGTGCAATAGATACATCTTTACGCAAAAATCCTAAAAGCAGTAGGGGGGTGGCATCTGCCGGCAGCCCCAAGGCCCACTCTACCGGTGCGCGAAGCACTTTGGTTAACCACCCAGTAATACCGGAGAGTTGCATTAAGTCCACAAATACAATACCAATTAAAATGAGCGGAAGCGCATCAAACAGATATTCCTTCATGCGAATCCAAATTTTGCGCGCTAACGGACGCAACTGCGGAATTTGCCAAGAAGGGATTTCCATAAATAACTCAGGAGTTTCGCCCTTCATCATATAGTTTAGTAATGATCCAATGACGACTCCGTTTAACACTAGGGCACCAAACACCATGAGCATATATTTTATGCCGTAAGGGGATAAAATGGAAATAATCATGGCAGTTTGGGAAATACACGGGGCCAACACCAAAATAAGGGCTAGGGCAATCACACGTTCCCGGCGGGTTTCCAACACGCGAATCCCCATCACGGCCGGTACTTTGCAGCCAAAACCCAACATAATGGGAAGTGAGCCGTATCCGTGTAAACCAATTTTATGCAAAATGCGGTCCAGCAACACCGCTAGTCGCGGCAAATAACCAAGTTCGCCTAAAAAGCCTAACAATGTATAAAAGGCAAACACATACGGCATTACATCAATCAAGGCAATATGCAAACCATCGGTTAACACCCCAAAATAATTTTCGCCACCGTCACCCAATAGCAGTAAGCCCAAGATATTATCTTTAATTCCACCGAAAATATGTTCCAAAAACGGAACATAATAATTTTCATACAGCGGATCTAAGAAATCGATGAGGTGCTCTCCTACAAAACGCACCAAGAAAAAAGAAACAAGCAGGGTCAGCAATGCCAACGGAAGCCCGGTTGCCGGGGCCGTTGCCCATCCTTGCAAATGTTCCCAGAAAGAGGGATGTTTGTGCTTCACTTGTTGGACGGCTTGAATAATTTGTCCGATTGTCTTCCATTTTTCTTCAGCAGAGGGGGGAATAGTAATACTTGGTTTTTGAGTAGGATTATTTACTAACTTAATGGCTTCCCGCTCCAATTCTTTGAGGCCTTCCCCCGTAGTAGCTACAGTTGCGATGACCGGAATGCCTAATAATTTAGAAAGCTTTTTGACGTCAATGGTAATTCCTTTACGCTGTGCTTCATCAAATTTGTTAAGCATCAAAATGAGTGGCTTTTGTAATTGTAAAATTTCCAAGACAAAAAACAAGTTGCGTTCCAAGTGTGAAGCATCCGCCACACACACAATAAAATCATATTTCAACTCTTTAAACAAATTGCGTTTTTTGCCTTCAATAAGCCATTCTTCTTCCAAGCGATACAAACCGGGAATGTCAATAATATCGTAGGCATCGCCCTTAAATTGCGTTTGACCGTAATTGAGCCCCACTGTAGTGCCCGGGAAATTAGAAGAAATGATACCAATTCCGGTAAGGCGCGAAAAAATTAAACTTTTGCCCACATTAGGATTCCCGGCTAGCAGGAATGTATTTTTTTTAGCTGCGACTAAGATTTTCTTTGCTGTCTCGCGCCCGATGGCAACCTCTGTGCCGGACACACTCACCACTACCGGGGATGACCCCTTCTTGCGCGTAATAAATTGTCCGCGGGCAATACCCATTGCAGCCAACTTGGCGGCCATTTTGCCGTCGGTATTAATTTCTTTAATTTGAGCCGTATTTCCGGCTTTTAATTGATAAAGCGAACGTGAAGATTGTTGTTCCATAAAAGTTAGTTTATCCTTACTTTTATATTGTACCACAATTAGTGCTTTGCTGCAACCCTTCCCCTTCGACGATAAAACAAGCTTCCCGCTTATTTTGTAGTATAATATAGGTACAGAATTTCTTAAATATAATAGGAGAACTATACTATGGCTTATAAAGTAAACCCCGAAGTGTGCATCAACTGTGGTGCTTGTGAATCTTCCTGCCCGGTCGGCGCTATCAGCGAAGTGGACGGAAAACGCAAAATTGATGAAAGCAAATGTATTGAATGCGGTTCTTGTGCCGGCACCTGCCCGGTCAGTGCTATCTCTTTATAATAGATTAGCATTGCTTTCTTAACCTGCGCATCTCTTTGCGCAGGTTTTTTTCATCAGTATGGCTAACTGGAAAATGAAGGGGGGAAACAGTCCCCTAAAAAAATTTACTATTTTTCCGCAGGGATTGTTATAATATAGGATGGAGGGTATATGAAAAAACTTACTTTTATTGTCGCATTAACCGCTACCGCATTGCCACTTGTAGCGCAAACGGAAAGCACGTCTTATACTTATAGTGAAGAACTGGCCGAACGTAACGCACGTATGGCCCGTTTAGCCGCCCAAGCGGCCGAGCAACAAGCCACCAATAATGATGGGGTGTACCGGGGAACCGTATTTGGCACCCAACAACCAACCTACACGGGAAATACGTTAGGTTCCGCAAACAAAACGCCCATCAAAACAAAATATGTCTATGACACTTCTTTAATCCGCGCCATCAAATTAAATGATGAAGACCGCGTACGCACGCTGGTTTATGCCAACGTTGATGTAAACGAACGCAACTATGCAAACATTACTCCCTTAACGTTAGCCGCCGAAAAAGGGAACTTGAATATCGTAAAACACCTGGTAGAAGCCGGGGCCAATGTAAACGAAGCATCCCCCTATGGAGTGACCCCCTTAGTGGCCGCTACGGCTGCCGGGAACTCGGATGTAGTTACCTATCTATTGGCGCAAGGTGCAAACGCAGCCGTGAAAGATGAAACCGGCAAAACACCTTTGGCCTATGCGGCTCATTTTGATGATACCAAAATGATTAACGCGCTGGCGTTGGCCACCCCCGCCGCGGTCAACTATCCGGATGCCGCCGGGAATACCCCTCTTATTTATGCAGCCCAAAAAGGGGCCAGCCAAACGGTAAAAACCCTCATTGATAATAATGCCAATGTAAATTACCGCAATCCTACCACCGGTATCAGCGCATTAGCGGCTGCCGCTGCCGAAGGAAACGAAGCCATTATTAATAGTTTAGCCCGGGCCCGCGCGGATATGAACATTGTAGATGCCAGCCGCCGCACACCGCTTGCTTATGCCGCCGAAAAAGGCCAAGGTAATGCAATCCGGTCGTTGTTATCCCAGGGCGCCAATCCGAACCTAGCTGACGCCAATGGTGTAACGCCCTTGATGCGCGCCGCTGCCAAAGGCAATGCGGATACCGTTAATGCCCTATTGCGTAGCCCTGCCATTAATATTGAAGCCGCCGATGCCCAGGGCAGAACGGCTTTGATTTACAGTGCCACCGCACCCTCCACCGATGCCACCACGGCTTTAATCCGCAAAAAAGCGAACTTAGAAGCAACGGATAATTCCGGACGGACCGCTTTGTTAACGGCCCTTTCTAACGGAAACACCGCCGTAGCAGACTACTTGACCGCACAAGGTGCGAATACCGCCCGTGCCAACGCCTTTATTCAAAACTCTGCCGCAACGGTCAATCAAAATGTTGCCAACACGGTACAGGATTTTGATAATCAGGCCGAACAAGCTTACCAGGATGCCCTACGTGCCGAAGCCGCCAGCTTAGCCCAGGTACGCCAGTTGGAAGAACAACTAGCTCAAGAAGAAGCCAGGGTGCGTGAATTGCAAGGGCTTCCGCAACAAGCGGTTTCCAATGCGCAAGCGCAGTATAACCAAGCGGCCCAAAATGTACAAAATCAGTACAACCAAGCCACCGCCAATGTACAAGGGCAATACAATCAAGCATTAGATGATGCTCAAGCCCAATATAACAGAGCCATCCAAGAAGCACAGGCCAGATATAACCAAGCATTGGCTGATGCCCAAAACCGTTACAACCAAGTAAATGCGGCCTATAACGACATGCAAAACCAATATAACCAAGTACAAAATACGGTCACGGATGCACAACGTTATGCCGGCAACAGCGCACAGGCTGTGCGCAACCAAGTTGCCGCGGACCGCGCCGCGTTGCAAAACACCGCCAATACCATGCAAAATAATGCCAGAAGCATGGCAAACGGTACCCAAGCAGCCGCTCAAAACGTAGCAACCACTACTAAGAAAACGGTAAAAAGCACCATTCAAGATGTACAGGTACTTCAACCCCGTTTACGCAGCATGGCTGATTAACGTACAACTATATTACAAAAGTAAACCCCCTGCCCATTGGCAGGGGGTTTTTATGATTATTTCAAAGATTAATCATCCGTTTGTTCAAGTTTTGTCCAATCACAATCCCTTTCATTACCAAAAATTAGTACGTCTCTATAACATTCAAGGTCTTCAGACGAATAGTAATCGCCACCACCCAATATGTCGTTGATTACACCGTTTATGTCAGCAATGTTAGTTTCTCCATCCTGATTGTTATCCCAACCGCGGGAAATACTCTTGGCGGCTCTATGCCCCAGCACATAGTCGTTCCAGCCGTCCTCTGCAGGCCCCATAAAAACACCACCCAAACTGCGTGAGCAGAGTTCACGAGACTGTGCATCTTTCCTGGCTTCACAATGTATTTCACCCGCATTATACGTACTCTTTTTGGTATATACCACTAGGCGGTTATTAGGCAAATCCGGGCGCGCAGACATAACACGGGACCATGGTCCTGGTTTAAATTCTAAAGTTTGATTAGCATCTGCCACCTGAATATCTAATTCATTTAAATTATCCACATATCCTCGGTGTTGTAAATAATGCCGTTCTTCCGCTTCGGCAATTGCTCGCGCGTTTGGCATCATAGCCATAAATTTACTCTTCATAATAGCTTTTTGATAGGCCGGCAACGCGATGCTCGCTAAGATTCCAACAATCAACACTGTCACCATCAATTCAATTAACGTAAACCCCTTGTTCATAGGTCAATCTCCTTTCAGTCTAAATATCACAAACCATCTATATAAGTATAGTGGATAATTGGAATTTTTTCAATTCTTTTTTTGCATGCCCAAATAATTAAACAGATGCCCTCTTCTAAAAAGCTATAATATGAGTATGAACCTAAGACAGGTATTTTCCTTTTCGTGCCTATGCGGATTGTTTTGGATGCTGTTGTCCGTCTGTTTTTTCCGCATTTATGGGTTTGCAACCGGCCCCATGGGGCTCTTGTTTACCGTCTTACTAATTGCAGGGCACATTTTATTATTCGCCTGGGCTTTATTTCTCTGCAGCGTTCCGTTTACGCTAATTGGCCCGCGCGCTACGCAAGGGGCGGCGGTAGGATGGGGGGGGCTTATCTCCTTATTTTTAGGACTGGATTTATTAGTTTTTTCTCAGTATCGGTTCCACATCAGCCCGGCCATGTTGGAATTATTCTTTGGCCCGGCCGGACGAGAAATTTTTGCGTTCTCCGCTTCGATGTGGTTGCTAGCCGGGGTGGGGATCCTTTTCTTGTTTACGGGAATATTTTTACTTACGTTGCTGGCCAAAAAATGGCAACCCACCTGTAAAACCATGGCTCTTATTTTTGGAATTTGGGTGCTTTTCTTCCTCGGTTATAATGCTACCTATGCTTGGGGAAAATTCAATATGATTCCGTCGGTAATCAGCCAACGGGCCGTATTGCCGTTAGCCAACCCTTTTTCAGCAAACAGACGTTTGCGCAAATTGGGATTTGAACCCAAAAAGGAACTCTATACTACCCCGGCCCACGGAACCTTAAATTATCCGCTGCATCCGCTTACTTGTAACGAACCGACCAACCGCCAAAATGTACTTATTTTACTGGTAGAGTCATGGCGTGCAGATAGTGTGACTGAGGCGGTTATGCCTCATTTAACACAGCTTGCCAAACAAAGCCATATGACCTATTTTACCAATCATATCTCCGGGGGGAACGCAACCGAAGCCGGGGTATTTTCGCTTTTCTACTCGATGCCCTACGCATATTGGAACGATTTTACGGGTCGGCAATTACCGCCGGTCTTGGTAACACAAGCGTGGAATACCGGGTATCAACCCGCTATTTATGCAAGTGGCAAATTAAATAGCCCCACGTTTCACCAAAACATTTTTGCCACAGTACCGAACTTGCGCTTGGACTCCGAAGGAAACACTAAGTGGGAACGGGATGTTGATTCTATCGAAGATTTTGAAACATTTCTACGCACACACAACCCCAAACAACCCTTCTTTGGATTTTTATTCTTAGATGCCACCCATGGCAGCAGCTATCCTCCACAAGACAATGTGTTTACCCCTGCACAGGAAGTAAACTACTTGCTGGTAAACAAAAATACAGATCCAGCCCCTTACTTAAACGCATATAAGAATTCTGCCCACTTTGTGGACCGTATGATTGCACGCGTGTTTGATGATTTAAAACAACAGGGACTGTTGCAAAATACGTTTATCATAATCACGGGGGATCATGGACAGGAAGTAAACGATACACGCAATAATTTTTGGGGACATAACAGTAATTTTGCAAAATATCAAACCCATGTGCCGCTCTTTGTGTGGAATCCGGCCGCCAACAGCCCGACAACGGTTTCCTACCGTACCAATCATTATGACATTGCACCCACCATATTGCAACAAATTTACGGATGCACAAATACACCAACGGATTATTCCATTGGTTTGAATCTGTTTGACAGCACACCCCGGCCCTTTTCGCTCATCTCCAGCTATACTAAAAAGGCCATCCGCACGAATGACCAATTAACCGTGCTTGATCAATATGGCGGCATTGAAATGTATGACGAAAACTTCAAACCATCCCAGACGGGAGCAGAACCGGCCGCAATCAAACAAGCACTGGGCAGTTTTGCACAATTTTATAAGTAAATTTTAACTTGCAAATTTACTGTACTTTATTGTATGCTGAAGATAGCTGTATATTTTATAAAAAGGAGGAGATATGTTTAATACGTATTTTCTAGACGTTGTTAAAAATCATTATTTAGATTTTGCAGGGAAAGCTGACCGCAAGCAATTCTGGTTATACATTTTGTTCCAGTTCATTCTTTTTGTAGTGCTGGGAGTGGTAACACATTTCTTTGGCAAAATAGGGACAACGATTAACTTTTTGTGTTCGTTGGCCCTTTTACTGCCTACTTTAGGAATTACCGCCCGCCGCTTGCGTGATGGTGGTTTTACGCCGTGGTTACTCTTGTTGTATTTGATCCCCGGTTTGGGTGCTTTAATTGTACTGATTCTCTGCCTGTTGCCCAGCAAACAATAATTCATCTATATCATCCGCCTCCTTCATATCGTATGGGGAGGCGGATTATTTTTGTCTATGCGTACCTATAAAGTTATATTATCTCTGTTTGCACTCTTTGTGGCAGGTGCCGTGGCGTATGTTTCTTTCATGTATGTGTACACAGACCATATGTTTGCTCCACTGCCACTGCTGCAAGCGCCTAACATCTCGGCCCCTCATCAAGTATGGAACGCACCTGTGGTGCCTTTTGTACACAAAGTAAATACACCGCAGCGCGCCCGTAAAAAGGATGATAAATATCCCGGATTTGAAGTAGATGTACTGGCACATGATACCCAACTATTAGCCGCCCATGACACCCTTGAAGCCCAACGGAATATCAATCTGGAAGCAATTTTTTCGGCCGTAAAAGACCCGGCTCAGAAAACGTGGTGGCTGGATATCAAAAGTGAACTTTCCAACCAGCAAATTGATGAAATTATACAGCTGGCAAAGCGCCACAACATACCGATGGAACACTTACTTTTTGAAGTATCGGCTGGGCCTACGGCCAAACGGATCACCCAAAAGAAATTAGGGCTCTTGCTACCATTGCCGGATGGGTTTGATCAGGATCAAAATGATCCCGAAACACGAGCCAAACTAAACGCCCAGGCATTGGCCTTATGGGAAGAGTATCAACCTTTGGCGGTATCGGCCAGCTTTGGGAAATACGCCTATTTGCGCGCCTACTTCCCTAATATGCAGAAAGCTATTTATTATTCGGCCACACAGCGGCCCAGCATCAAAAAAGCATGGATGCGCAAGCATATGCAGAAAGATCCTTCCGTAAAAATTTTTATGACGGATGAATATACTTGGATAAATTTATGACACGAGAACAAGCCCTCACTTTATTACAAAAATATAATCGGGAACCTTTCCACCTGTTACATGCCCTTACGGTAGAAGCGGTCATGCGACATTTCGCCAAAGAATTGGGCTATGACCAAGAAGTGGATTTTTGGGGGCTATGCGGCTTACTGCACGACGTAGATTTTGAACAATTTCCACAGGAACACTGTAAAAAAGCGCCCCAATTATTAGCGGAAATTAACGCCAATGAAACACTGATTCACGCCGTATGTAGCCATGGGTTCGGCATCGCGTGTGATGTAAAACCCGAACATGAAATGGAGAAAGTGCTTTTTGCGGTAGATGAACTGACCGGACTTATTGGCGCTGCTGCCAAAATGCGCCCGTCAAAAAGTGTAAGTGATATGGAAGTAAGCAGTCTAAAAAAGAAGTTTAAAGATAAAAAATTTGCGGCTGGTTGCTCGCGCGACATTATCAGACAAGGGGCCGACATGTTAGGTTGGGAATTAGACGTATTATTTGAAAAAACACTCACAGCCATGAAGGCTGCCGAGCAAACAGTCCAAAATCAACTAACTCTGTTGCAACCCTAATTCATCCGCTAAATCACTAAAAAACTGCGTTGCCGGCTGGGCAAAATGCAGGTCCGTAATATGCCCGGTATAAGCTGAAGGACGGGGATTTACTTCAATAATCTTACAGCCATGTTCCTTAGCAACTAACGGCAAGCTACATGCCGGCATTACTTGGCCAGCTGTTCCAACGACTAACATTACATCCGCTTGCTGTGCCATCTCGGCGGAGTTCTCATAGGCACGCGGTGGAATTCCTTCCCCATAAAATACAAAATCCGGCTTAAGCACATGCCCGCATAAACACGTGGGAGGAAGATCGTCCAAATTGATATCATCTAGCCGATATTTACGGCCGCAATGCAGGCAAGAAAGAGTATGAATGGTACCATGAAACTCTTGAACGTTTCGGCTTCCTCCACGTTGGTGCAAGCCATCAATATTTTGCGTAATCACTCCTTTTAACAGGCCCTTCTGTTCCAATTTTCCCAATACTTTGTGCGCTATATTAGGATGTGCTTCATCCATTGTAGAAAAAAATATTTTTTTCATTTCCTGCCAACTGCGTAGCGGATCCGATAAGAAGAAATTAATTTCTATGAATTGAGGATCATACTGGTTCCACAAACCGCCTGCCCCGGTAAACGGGGGAATACCGCTTTCAACGCTGATTCCGGCCCCCGTGAAAGCTACTGCGTAGGACGCATTTTTTACCCATTGAGCTGCCTGTTGTAAATCGTTCATAGCTTTATTGTAGCATTAATTTTATGCAGTCCCCACAATAAAATTGATAAAATAAAGGTATAGCTGTATGTAAGGAGAACTTATATGAAAAAAGTAATGTTATTGGCCGTATTGACAGCGTTTGTGGCCGCTTGCGCTTCTACCACCGGCACCACAACCACCACTGCAAACCAAACCTTAACGTTAGAGGAAGCTTTGCAAAAATCCGCGGAAACCCGTCAAAAATTACAAGAAGCCCGCACGGCTTATGAAAATGCGAAAAACGCATCCTCAGCCGCTAATGCTTCGTCCTCTGCTGCAGATGCTGTAAGAGCCCAAATTCAAAGCAAAATCGATGCATCTAAGCAACAGGTAGATAACGAAGTACAAGCCTGGAAAGATGTATTTGCCAACTAAACCTGTTCTACAATTCAAAAACTCCCTGCGTTTTGCAGGGAGTTCTTTATTTGACTTATACTTATTTTTCTACCGGGCGCTGTACCGGAAGTTCCGCATCCGGCGGAGGGGGCAACTGTTTTCCACGTCCTCCGAAATGCGGCCCTTTCCCATGGCGAGGTCCCTTTCCGAAATGATGGCCATGCCCTTTTTTGCCATCCATGCGCGGGCCTTGTTCACCGCGGGGTTCAAATAAGGCGCGGATATTTCCGTTATTTTCAATTAATTCGTCCGTCTTCTTATTCACCCACTCTTGTTTGCTTTCTGCGGTATTTTCTTTAGTCAATTCTTCCTTCATATCGCCCAGGCGTTGTTCAAATTTGCCAAGTTGGTCTTGTTTGAATTTCAGTTGTTCATCGCGAATAGCGGCAACTTCTTTTTCAATTTCAGCCCGTTTGGCGTCTTTTTTCTTACCTTCTTTGAGTTTATTATACTCAGTCCCTAATTTGCTCATTTTATCTTCGGTGGCTTTCATTTTGGCCATTTGTTCTTTATGAGCTTTTGCAAAGGCTTCATGCCCTTGACCGCGTTGCATTGCGGGTCTGTCGTGTTTCGGTGCAGCAGGTTGCGCATCTTGCGCAAACACAGGCACACTTACCAGTACAGCCAATACGGCTAATGTCAGTTTCTTCATACTTGCCTCCTAGAATGTTTGTTCAAACAAATCCAAATCACTTAAAAATGTGGCATATTCATCTTGATTTGATTGGCTCATATAGGCCACTAATTCCGCATTATCAAACGACGGCTGTTGCCACATATGCACACCTACCCCTACCGCAATGGCCACGGCTGCCACGCCGCCCACTAATACGGCTCTAAAGCGTTTCCAAGCACTGGCGCGGCGGGTTGTTTTTAAAAGCACTTTCTCAACTAATTCTGCCGGAGCAGCCGGAGCCGTAAGACTTTGTTCCGCAGCGTTGGCAAGAGCGAGATGTGCTTGGCAATCTTTACAAGTAGCCAAATGCTTTTTAAATGCTTCCGCCTCTTGGGAAGACAACTCTCCGCTTTGATACAAAAGAACCTGTTTACAAGTCATAACTCTACCTCTGGTTTTTCCATTAAAATTTTACGTATCTTTTCTAACCCTCGGTGGCAATCTGCCAACACCGTGCCTATGGGTTTTCCTACCATTTCCGCAATCTCTTTAAAGGAGAAATACGGCCTTAAATACAATACTTCCTGTTGACGGGGGGGCAAACTGGCTACCACTTGACGAATTTGCTCCATATGTTCCTGTTGAGCCAATTGCTCCAACTGCGAGGCTTCCCCATCCGATAATGTTTCATGCCAAAACTCATTTCCTTCTTCGTCCTGTTCATCCAGTGAGGACAGGGATTTGTGGTCCCGCAAATAATTAAGCGACTTGTTACGTGCGGTTAAAAACAACCACGATTTTACCTTTCCCTGCGCCTTAAAATCCGCCGCATGTTTATAAAGCGCGAGGAACACTTCTTGAAAAAGATCTCCGGCGGCTCCTTCGTCCTTCACTAATGACAAAACGTACTGATACAACCCATTTTTATGGCGCAAGAGCAATTCTTCAAACGCCTCATCATGTCCTTGAGAGAACAACACCACCAATTCGTCATCACTATGTGCGCTCATTTTTTGTTCCATAGTTTAATAACACTCATCCCTATTTATTTATTGCAAATATTTTAATATAACAATCCCCCGACGTAAAAGCGGGGGACCCTTTGTAATCTTCTAAAGGTTTATTCATACCGCAAAGCATCAATCGGGGTCAATTTGGATGCCTTGTATGCCGGATAATATCCAAAGAAAATGCCCGTAGCGGCAGAGAAGCCGGCGGAAATCAAAATAGACCATATGTTTAATTGGGCAGATAACGACATATATTTGGCTACAAAAAGGGTAAAAATAACCCCCAATATAATCCCAATCAGCCCACCCATACAAGAAAGCGTCATGGATTCCACCAAAAACTGTAAGCGGATATTCCAACTGGTAGCACCAATAGCCATACGAATGCCAATTTCACGTGTACGCTCCGTCACAGACACCAACATAATATTCATAACACCAATACCGCCTACAATCAAAGACACTGCCCCAATAATTCCCAAAAATAAACTCATCGTGTTGCCGGTACTTTTGGCCTGTTCCACAAAAGACGCAAAATCATCCAATTGGAAGTCATCTTTCCCCAATGGATGGATGTGATGTGTATTGCGTACAGAGTTTGCAATATCCACCTTTGTATTTTCAATTTTATTGAAATCTTCCACTTTAATAACAACCCGGTCCAAGGCACGACGGTTTGAATTCTGCCATCCGCCGGCATTGAGTTTTACTTTGCCGGTGGTGTAAGGAATGAGGGCTCCTTCATCAATGTTAAAGCCAAAACCGCTTGAACCTGTTTTTTTAGTAACGCCTACCACGGTAAATGGGATATTATCCAACACAACCGTTTTATTAAGTGGGTCCACATCTCCAAAAATGGTTTGAGCAGACGTTGCCCCTATTACCATTACTTGGGCATATTCGTTGATCTCTTTTTCGGTAAAGGCACGCCCCTTCTCTACTGACCAATCGTAAGCTTTAAGAATATCCGTATCGGTCGCCAAGGCACTCAAACTGACACTGGTGTTTTTGTATTTCACATCAAAACTGGTTTGAATGTAGGGCGCAGCCGCCGACACACCTTCTATTTCACGGATAGCCACCACATCATCCATGGTTACGTCTTTAGGGGAAGAAATAGAATCATCCAAATCCCACGGTTGACGTAAAAAAATGATGTTTGTGCCCATATTAGAAAAGCGGTCCGCAATACTCTTTTTTGTCGCATTTCCAACAGCAAGCACGGTAATAACCGCCGCTACACCAATAATGATGCCCAAGCTGGTAAGTGCCGCGCGCATCTTATTGGCAAAAATGGCTTTGAGTGAAATTTTAAATACGGCCAAAAAGGCGTCAATCATATTTCCTCCTGTACAGACGGTTTTGCTCCGCAGGGGGCTTGGCGTTCGTCGCTTATCTTTTGTCCGTCCTTAAATTTAATAAGGCGCGTAGCGTATTGGGCAATATCCGGCTCGTGCGTGATCAAAATAATGGTCTTACCCATTTCTTTATTAAGCCGGGTAAATAAATCCATTACCTCAATACTCATTTTGGTATCCAGGTTTCCGGTTGGCTCGTCAGCAAAAATGATAGGAGCATCACACACTAAACTGCGGGCAATCGCCACACGTTGTTGCTGCCCGCCGGAGAGCTGATTAGGCAGGTGATACGCGCGCTGGGCCAGCCCCACCGCTTCCAACGCGGCCATGGCCTTTTTGTGACGTTCTGCGGCCGGTGTATGATTGTAAATCATCGGGAGTTCTACGTTCTCAATAGCCGTAGTACGTTTGATGAGGTTAAACCCCTGGAATACAAAGCCGATTTTACGGTTTCGTACACCAGCTAATTTGGATAAATCCGTAGCCGTGACATCAATATCGTCTAAAATATAGGTACCGTATGTAGGTTTATCCAAACAACCTAAAATATTCATAAAGGTTGATTTACCCGACCCTGACGGCCCCATCACAGCCACAAATTCCCTGGGTTCAATGGAAATGCTTACCCCATTAAGAGCTTTTACTTCCACATCACCCACTTGATAAATCTTATACAAATCTCGCGTATCAATTAAGGACATAACGCCCTCCTATCTTCTGCGCGGGCCGCCTCGCGGAGGAGTCATCGAATTCATGCCGGAGGATTTCAAATTATTTTCGCCTACAATAATGCGGTCACCTTCTTGTAAGTCACCGCTGACAATTTCGGTTTGCTTGGTCCCAATAATTCCAATGGTTACGTCCACACGTTGCGGCTCCTGCCCACGTTGCATTTTCCACACACCTGTATTGTCGTACGTTTTACGGTTAGAGGAGGGGGAAAAGCGCAATGCTTCGTTAGGTACTACTAACACGCCATGTTTATCTTGCGTGTAAATAGTCATCGTAGCTGTCATACCGGGTTTTAAACGTAAATCGGCGTTATCTACGTCTACAATTACCGTATAAGAAGTACTGCCGGAGGCGTTCGAAGAGTTGGACGTATCTACATAATTGGTACGCACTTGACGTACTTTTCCTTCAAATTTTTCTCCCATGTATCCGTCCAACGTAAATGTTGCTTTTTGACCTGGTTGGATTTTGACGATATCGGCTTCGGACACTTTGGCTTCAATTTGCATCTTTGTTAAATCTTGGGCAACCACAAACAGTTCCGGTGTCGAAAAACCGGCCGTAATTGTTTGACCTTCACTCACCTTACGAGTAAGCACCACACCGTCGATAGGGGAAACAATACGAGTATTTGACAAGTTTTTCTCCGCCGTATCTACGTTAGATTGCGCACGCACTACGCTGGCTTTAGCCGCATTTAGAGAGCTCTTGGCGTTTACATAGGCCAGTTCATATTCTTCCAAAGCGACTTTGGATACATATTCTTTCTTATAAAGTTCTTGATAGCGCTGATAGTTCAGTGAAGCCAAATCATACGCTTTGGTAGCGGAGGCCAAACTTTCTTTAGCTGAAGACAAGCTGGCGCGGGCCTCTTCTAAACTAGCCAAAATTTGGGTTTGATCAATCACAGCCATAAGGTCCCCTTTTTTTACCTCGCTGTTATAGTCCACATAAATTTTTAAAATTTCGCCGGACACTAACGCACCCACCTGGGTGGTGTTTACCGGATTAATCGGTCCGGATGCTTCCACCAAGTCGGCAATATCACCTTTGGTAACTTTTGCAACTCGATAAGGGGGCAAAGAGGGCGCAGAAAAATAATGCTTTTTAATGCCCCACAAACAGGCTACTATCGCCAGTAGCACAATCAATTTCACCCACCAACGTGCTTGCCAAATTGCTTTCCCGGCACGTACTATCATATTCCATACATTTTTCATATTAATAAGTCCCCATTGCTTGTTTTAAATCTGCCACTGCGGCGCCGTAATCATAACGCGCTGTAAGTAAGCTAATCTGTGCGTCCGTATAAGCAACTTCAGCATCTTTGAGTTCAATCATATCGCTGATTCCTTCGTTATAGCGTCCGCGGGCCAGCTCCATATTTTCTTTTGCTTTTTGTGCATTTAATTCAGCCAGAGGAATACTTTCGGCGGCTTCATCCAATGCAATATAAGCATTTTGCACTTCTAAAAAAACATTATTTAACAGGCTACGCACATCATTGCGCGTGTTTTCTAAAGCCAGGGTAGCTTGCTTGACACTGTTATAGGTTCTAAAGGCATTAAACAACGGGATTTCCAACCCAACACCTACCCGAGCATTTTCACTATCTAAATAAAGCGTTTCTCCGCTCTTAGTGTAGCCGGCGGAAAATGAGAGTGTGGGGAAATATCCCGCTTTGGCCTGGCTTACTTTTAAATCGCCCAAACGCAAATCCAACGCAGAGGATTGCACATCCGGACGGTTTTCATAGGCCGTTTTGACAGCTTCCTCCAACGTTAAATTTGGCTGATCAAATGACATATCATCTTCTACCTGCAAAATGGCAGAGGTAGTAACCCCCAAGGTATTGGCCAATGAAGCGCTAGCCGTTTTAATGGCATTTTTGGCGCGAATCAAACGCAATGATTCATTATTTAAATTTACTTCCGCGGTTGTAACATCCACTTTGGGTCGTAAACCCAGTCGGTAGTACTCCGCCGTGCGCTTATACTGATCTTCGTACACCTCACGTGATTGTGTGCGAATTTCTACCGTGCGTTGCGCGGCCAAAAGCGCATAATATTTTTTTCGCACATTGCGCACCAAATCATTTTTGATACTTTCAAAGCGTAAATTGGCCTGCTCTACTTCCAAATGTTTCATCCGTACATTGCGCGCCAAATCAGTTACACCGCTCAAGCTTAAATTAGCACTTGCTTGCACATTTGAGGTGCCATAATCATGCACCGAAGATCCCATATTATACCCACTGTTAAATCCGGCGGAAGCTGTCGGCAAAAATTGAGATCTTGCTAAATTTAAATTTACCTGTGCGTTCTGCATGCCCAACTGCGCCGAAACCGCACTTGGGCTGTTGGCCAACGCTAATTTGATACAATCATCCAAGGTTAATTTACCGTAAATATCCGGCAACGGTTTTCCATCCGCTCCTAACGGGACAGGTTCTTTTAAGGCAGGTTGTCCGGGTTGTTGGTCCGCGGGGACAGACACGACCTCACCCCAAACATTACAAAGGCCCAAAAATCCAATACAAAAAATCAGCAACTGTTTTTTCATAAGCATGTTCTACCAAACAAAATTAACGTTATTATACAACACAACAACCGTTTGTTTTATTGCACAAGAGGAAAATTACCATTTTTTAAATACAAAGAACACAGCCGCCACCAAGCACAAAAATCCAACCACATGGTTCCACTTAAAACTTTCCTTAAAATACAAGGAGGTAAATCCCACAAAAACGCTTAGCGTAATTACTTCTTGTAATACTTTAAGTTGTGTAACCGTGAAGTAAGAACTTCCAATGCGGTTGGCCGGCACTTGCAAACAATATTCAAAAAACGCAATTCCCCAGCTAACCAATATGACCAGCCACAGCGCACGAGATTTAAATTTCAAATGTCCATACCATGCCACCGTCATAAATAAATTAGACGCACATAATAACAGAATTGTCTTATACATATAATTTATTTGCAAAATTCCTGATCATTTGGAAACAAGTCACAATAGCTGCGGGCCATGCCCTCCTGGTAGGGGCTACGGGCACAACAATCTAAAGCCGTTGCATACACGCATTGGCACACATCCTGTTTACCGGCTTCATTAATAAAAAACCAATCGTGCAAATTACAATTATCATAAGGCGAAGTGCGAATTTTTGTAAGCACCCCCGCCTGAAAGGTCCAAACAGTACCATTTTCCGTGTGTTTTGTTACAGTGCCGTTGATGGTGGCAATCGTTTCACTTAACAAATTTCCTTGCTCATCATAGACGCCCCGCATAATAGGTCCATCGGAACCCACAACCCAATATTGCTTGCGTTGCGAATTTGTTTTTTCTTCCCACGCACAGGGGAAAACTCCATTTTTCTTGCATCGCAACAGTCCTTGCTCGTAACGCGTATAAGTTGCTTTGGGTGAGGGTTTTTTTATCCGCACGGGAACTGCTGTTGCCGGGCACGTATCCGCCGGAGCGGGGGCCGTTTGAGCCGTTGTTGTTGAAACCGTTGTTGTCGAAGCCGTTATAGGTTGAGAAGCAGCCGCAACTTGCGCATTATTTTCAGAAACAGGTGCCTTCTCAATCGGTTCAGCTTCCTGGCTTGGCAACGTTTCCTTTTGCATCATTTCCGCCACTTCAGCAGGTAGCACAATTTCTTCTTCCTCTTCCAGCTCAGCGGGGGGAAGAATGGGAACCTGTACTTGTTGAGGTTCTGTGGGTTGATTAAATTGAACAGGAGTGGACGGTGTTGTTGCTAAATCATCCGTGTGGAAAAGGAATTTCTTCCCAATCCAGTAAACAAATACACATGCCGCTGCAAATATCACAGCCAGCAGTAGAATAAACCATAAGGCCGAACCATTATTAGATTTTATCTGCATATGTAACATTGTATAATTTGTACAGTTTCTTTTGTGCTTATTTTTTTACTATAATAAAAGTATGACAAATAAACAGGTAGCTGCCTCGCAGCCAGAAAAAGACGTTCTTCTTTCGTTTTTATCCAACACTGTTGCCTACATAAAAGCGCATAAAAAAGCCGTTATAACCGCTTTGGTAATTTTAGTGTTGGCCGCCGTGTTAGGGTATGCATACAACGCACATGTAAAAAGCGTGCAAGAAAAATCTTGGGCCGCCTATTACAAGGCACAACTAGCTATTATGCAGGACCCAACCGCACTTACACAGTTGGACAGTGTCGCTAACGAATTCCCAAACACAAACGCGGCCCGTTATGCGCAACTCCTCAAGGGGGACATTTTATTCGCCCAAGAAAACTATGCACAAGCCATCGATACCTATCAACCGCTAATTACCGCCTCCAATGAAACATTACGCACGGTAGCTACACTTAGTTTAGCTGCTGCCAAACAAGCGGCCAACGATTATGAAGGCGCTATCAAAGATATGACGGCCTTTATCGGCAAAAACCCAAGAAGTTTTGCACTTCCTCAGGCGTATTTCACGCTAGCAGTGAGCCAAGAACTGGCCGGTAAGACGCAAGAAGCCGCTGAAACCTATAAACAGATTTTGGCTGATTACACCAAAACTTATTTTGGTACCGTTGCCAAAGATCGTTTAGCCGTATTGAAATAAATAATTTATGCCCCGCCCCAAAAAGCGGGGATTTTTGTGTAGTATAGGAGAGTTATGAAAAAATTCTTATTAACGGCAATTCTTGCCGCAGGATTAACAAACCTTTCTTATGGGGCTGGGTTTGCGTTGTATGAATACAGCGGACGCTCGACGGCTATGGGCGGCGCTGTGATGGCCAACGGAGCAGAGCCGGCCAGCTTAGCTGCTAACCCGGCGCTTATTACTGAATTAGAGGGAACACAAGTGCAATTAGGCGCTACGGTAGTTTCTGCTCATGCAAAAACTACTGTTGCCGGTGATTCTCGCGAATTACAACGTGACGTATGGTTGCTTCCTAATTTCTACGTCACACATAAATGGAGTGATGATATTAGCTTTGGATTGGGTGGTTTCAGCCGTTACGGATTAGGCGGCACCTATAAAAATAACAAAACCTGGACGGGAAGTTTGCTCGCCTATAAAGTAAAATTGGAAACTTTTTCTTTTACACCTACCATTGCTATTAAAGCGAACGACCAACTTTCTATGGCCATGGGCCTGGAAGCTATGACTATTGATTTTACGCAAAACTCCGCCGCCAGATTAAGCCCCCGTTACACATATGAAATTCACGGTGAGGGCATCAGCTGGGGGGGAAATTTCTCATTAGTTTATCGTCCAGAATGGGCTGAAAAATGGTCGATTGGTGCGATGTACCGTACCAAAGTAAAACAAAATTTAAACGGTTACATTCACACTTCCACTGGAACAGATTTAGCGCCTGCTTTATTGCATTCTCATGCAAAAGGGTCCATTACTTTACCTGATAGCATTTCCGCTGGGATTTCCTTCCGTCCCAATGACAAATGGATCTTGGAATTAGGTGCCGTAGGTACGATGTGGAGCTCATACGATCAAATTACAATTGAATACAAAGATCATGAAACAGCCCCCACTATTCACAACCGCAAAGATTATAAAGATACTATCCGCGCCAACTTTGGTGCCGAATACAAGATTACACCTAAATGGGCAGTCCGTGCCGGATATGTGTACGATAAGTCCCCGATTAATGAGCATATGATGGATACATTAGTACCAGCTGATGATCGCCATATTGGTAGTATCGGTTTTGGCTACCAAGGGGAAAAATGGAGCGCAGACGTTGCTTATGCTCACGTGTTTGTTCGCCACCTTTCCGGTGATCGTCCATCCTTAGCTGGTAGCGGTACGATGCCTATGGAATATGGAAAGGGACGTAGCGAAATGTTCGCATTCACCGTCGGCTACAAATTCTAAGGAATTGTCAAACTAGTTAAAACCTCCACTTTCCAGTGGAGGTTTTCTTTTTCTATAATATATATGAAAAGGGGGGAAAACTATGACTAAAACACCTAAAATTAATAATCGCAAAGTCGCCATCATTGGATGTGGATTTGTGGGCTCAGCCACCGCGTTTGCACTCATGCAAAGCGGATTATTCACTGAAATGGTACTGCTGGATGTAAACCACCAAAAAGCAGAAGGCGAAGCCATGGATATTTCCCACGGGGAGGCCTACGCCCGGCCGATGAATATTTATGCCGGAAATTATGATGATATTGCCGATGCCGCCATCATCATTATTACAGCCGGTGCGAACCAAAAACCGGGAGAAACACGCTTAGATTTAGTCCAAAAAAATGTCGGTATTTTCAAAACAATCATTCCCGAAATTGCTAAGCGCAATTATCAGGGCATTTTACTAATTGTGGCAAACCCCGTTGATATTCTTACTTATACCGCACTTAAGCTTAGCGGTTTGCCCGAAAACCGCGTCATCGGTTCCGGCACGGTATTAGATACAGCACGTTTCCGTGAAATTTTAGGCACACACTTAGGGGTAGATTCTCGCAGTGTCCATGCATTTATCGTGGGTGAACACGGGGACAGCGAAATCGCTGTTTGGAGTACCGCCAATGTGGCAGGTGTTCCTATCAACAAATTTTGCGAATTACGCGGGCACTACAATCACGTACAAGCGATGAAACAAATTGCAGCTGATGTAAAAAATGCCGCCTATGAAATTATTGAGCGCAAAAACGCAACTTATTACGGAATTGCCATGGCGCTCAAGCGCATCTGCGAAGCAATCGTACGGGATGAAAAATCCGTATTGCCTGTATCAAATATGATGCACGGCGCGTACGGAATTGAGGACATTACGCTTAGTATGCCGGCCGTTGTCGGCAAAAACGGAGTAGAAGTACAGATGCCTATTTCACTGAGCATGGAAGAAGCCACCGCACTTAAAAAATCGGCGGACATCTTAAAAGAAACCGCCCAAAAAGCCGGCGTTAATGACCTAAAGGCATAAACGCCCGTTTCAACCTTAAAAAGCTCCACCTAAAAGTGGAGCTTTCTTATATCTGTTCTAATAATTTTTGCATCAAACGTGAAACAGCATATTTTGGAAGTTGCTGCTTTGGAATTTTTTGAAACGGTGTAGTCACTTTGTGGGCAGGGGGGAGTTTCACCTTATATAAATAGGCATATATAATTTGATGAGAAAGCACATGCTTAACCGGTTCGCCCACCGGGGTCACATTAGCCGCACCAAACCACTTTTGGAACATAGCGGGGGGTAACTTTTCATTTTTGCTCTCAACTAGCGGAACTTCATAGAGATTTTGCCACACATCGCCAGCCCCGCGCTTGGCCAGCCAAGTAAATCGGCCTTGTTCTACATATATATAATGAAAATAACGCGTGGAAATTTTTGTCTTTTGCCCCTTAATAGGCAATCGCTCTACCGTTCCGTTTTGACGAGCTTTACAGATCTTACCAAATGGGCACTTGCCACACTGTGGAGCCTGCGGGGTACAAACCATTGCTCCAAAGTCCATCATAGCTTGGTTAAAATCTCCTGGTTGCGCTTTATCCAATAATTGTTGTGCCAGAGCAGCAAACTGTTTTTTCCCATCTGTGCTATCAATAGGAGTAGAAATTCTAAACACACGGGATAGCACCCGATACACATTTCCGTCTACCACCGCATAGGGCATATTGTAGGAGATGGAACAAATGGCCGCAGCCGTATAATCGCCTACTCCTTTCAAAGCACGTACCCCTTCATAGGTGGTGGGGAATTTGCCGTTCATACTTTTGGCGGCCGCATGTAAATTACGCGCCCGGGAATAATATCCTAACCCTTGCCAAAGTTTCAAAACTTGATCCTCACTGGCCTTAGCCAAAGAAAGGGGGGTGGGAAAAGTTTCCACAAACCTATTATAATAGGCCAACCCCTGTGCAATACGGGTTTGTTGCATAATAATTTCGCACAACCATATCTTATATGGGTCCCGCGTGTGGCGCCAGGGCAAGTCGCGTTTGTTTTTTTGATACCACGCCAACAAGGTGGAAGAAAATTCTTTCATAAGGTTATTGTACTATTTTAGGATAAGCTATCGCGTAAAAAAGCGACTGATTTTTAAAATTCCATTTTTGCAAATTTAGCATTATTTTTGCAGTTTATTTGAAAGAGTATAAATTAGTGCAAATGCTAAAATATGGCTTATTTTGAAAATCAAAAACATAAAATTTCTAATATGAGGAACAGACTTACTTTTTTCTCCTAACAGAATCAGCAAAAATCTAATTTATCAGCTTATATTTTTAAGAAAACATTTTGATTTTACGTCGAAAGAAGCGAGTTATGAACAGCTTTTGACATAAAACATACATATATGACAAATACTTGACATATAATAAAAAAATAGCTATCATATGTCTATATCTGGGGATAACCCCGGTGGAAAACCAAATTACACACACAATATTAACACGTATTTAGCATATGACAGAATCTGTATTAAAAATGCGATTTCGACTACCCAACGGGGAAGAATTTGAAGCCGAAGGCACCCGAGAATTTATAGAATCCCAGCGTAATTATTTTCTAACGCTGATCGGGCAACAGCAACCCGACCGACTTCAAACAGTCACCAATACCCACCAAAGTTCCGCCGTTTCAATAGCAGAGCAACCCTCTCGCATAATTGACAGAAAGCTCACCAGTCCAGTTTTGGTTGCTCACACCGAACAATACCTCTGGGAATTATTACTCAAAGAGGAAGATGGGCTACTCCTGTTACGAAAAAAATACAAAACCACAATTCTTGAGGCCGCCACATTGTTAATTGCCGGAGCACAAGTATTGCTACAAAAAGAAACTTATAGCGCATTAGAACTGGCAAAATCACTCAGAGCAAGTGGTATTGAGGGGGGGCGATTGGACCGCATCCTAAACCCGGAAATTCAATCCGGCAAACTGCTTGCCCAAGGCAGTAAACGCAGCCGTACATACAAACTAAGTAACGAGGGCTTTGCAAAAGCGTTCATCTTAGCTGAAAAATTAACAAAATCAAAAAATATTTAATATTTAAGCATTTTTATTTTTATACATATTTTTATCCATTTCTATTCTTCAACGTTATTTTCTCGCATTTTTATATCCCATGCAGTTGGTTTTTATATAAAATTTGGTTTTTAGACTCTGAAAATCATGCAGAGGGGAGTATTTGTCAGGCACTATTTAACTAATGAGAATATATATTATGTTAATTAATATGTATTTTAAACTAGTTTTTTCTTTACTATACTTAGAATTATATTTTTTTATTTTATGCTTAATTTTTTTATGTTTTATTACTATTTCTAATATAATTTATCATATATTTTATTATAGCAGTTTTAATTTTAAATACAGTTGTGCAAAATCCATATTTATTTTGATTAATGAGCCAGAAATCAATATTGTAATAATATTATTTTAACTACAAAATTATTATTTTTCAAAATGCAAAATTAAGCTCTTTTTTGCAAAATTGATGGCGCTTATGATTTTCATAGTTTTTGATATACCAACATTAGCCACAAAAAGAAAAAACGACTTTTTACAAATGCCCCAAAACGATTTTGGGGTACCTAGGGTATGGGGTAAATCAAT